>DASWWB010000856.1:0-14472 GCA_036406115.1 Herpetosiphonaceae bacterium | reverse complement strand
GGCTGGGCGACCTGTGGCAGCAGCCCGGCGTGGAGCGGCCCGAGGATTGGATCGCGCGCGGCTGGGACGAGTGCCAGGCGGCGCTGGAGCGGACAGCGGCGGCCCTGCCGGCGGCCGATCCGGCGCAGGATCCCTGCGCGCTGGCTGGCGCCGGCTGGGTGGCCGAGGAATCGCTGGCGGCGGCGCTGCTCTGCTTCCTCGCCTTTCCCGCCGAGCCGCTGCGCGCAGTGCGCTGGGCGGTCGTCAGCAGCGGCGACTCGGACTCGATCGCCAGCCTGGCGGGCGCGCTGGCCGGCGCCGCGTTGGGCCTGGCGGCCTGGCCCGCAGCCTGGCTGGAGCGCATCGAATACCGTGAGCGGCTGGCGGCGCTCGCCGACGGGCTGGCTGATTGAATCACGAGGCCCCGCCGATCCGATCCGGGCTGGCGGGCCAGCGCCTCAAGCAGCGCCGCGACGATCTAACTGATTAAATCGCACAGCCCCGCCGATCCGATCCGGACCGGGGGGCTGCGCGATTCAAGCAGCCCCGCCGATCCGATCCGGACCGGCGGGGCCGCGCCGCCGCTTAGCGCGACAGCTGGGGCAGGTAGTAGTGGCTCATGGGCGGGGTGGTGTTGATACAGGCCTGGACGCGGGCGTCGTCGACATACCAGCCCTCGCGGCCCTGGCTCGAGTCGGTGCCCATGCGGAAGCGCAGGCGGACCGTCTCGCCGGCGTAGTCGTCGAGGCTGGCGACCTGGCGGGTCCAATCCTGCGGATCGCCGCACCAGGCGTTGAGGTCGGCGAGCGGATTCTGGTAGTTGTTGGCGACCGGCCCGTCGTAGGCGTCGGTCAGCGAGGTCAGCTGGGTCCAGTTGGCGCCGTCATCGCTGGAAACCTCGATGATGCCGCCGTCATAGCAGCCGCCGGAGCGATCCTCGAACGACTGATAGTCCCAGAACTGGAACGTCAGGGGCGACTGGTCCTCGGGCAGCTCGATCGCCGGCGAGGTGAGGCGCTGGTCGCTGACCGTCGGCGAGCCGACCGCCAGGAAGGCGCGGGTGCCGCCGTGGGCGCGGGCCGTGCTGGCGCTCCAGGTCGAGGCCGTGCCGCCGGTGGTCCATGTCGTCGCGGCCTCGAAATCCTCGCTCAGCACCAGCTCCGGGCTGAGGCCGATCGGGCAGGCGCCGATGCCGACGAGCGTGACGAAGCGCGAGACGGCCGAGGCGGGGCCGGCGCCGCAGCCGTTGAGCGCCGTGACCCGCCAGTAGTAGGTGCTGGCCAGCTCAAGGTCGATCGTCGGCGTGTGGGCGGTCGTGGAGACGGTTGCGCTGTAGGCGAGCGTGCCGAACGACGGGTTAGTGGAGACTTCCAGCCGATAGGAGCCGGCGGCGGCGAGCGGCTGCCAGCTGAAGCCGGGGCGGACCGGCTGGTTGTTGGCGTTGTTGGCCGGGCTGGTCAGCGTCGTCGCGCCGGGGGCGGCGGCGGCCACGTGCAGCGCCAGGGTCGTGCTGTGGGCGGTGGTCGGCCCGGTGCCGGTCACGACAATCTGATAGCGGCCGGGAGCGGCGGCGGCGGTGTTGCCGATCGTCAGCGTGCTGGAGCCGGGCGGGGTCAGCGTCGGCGGCGCGAAGGTCGCCGTGGTGCCGGCCGGGTGGCCGGCGCTCGAAAGCGTGACCGTCGAGCTGTAGCCCAGGCTGGCGCCGAGCTGGATGGGATAGGTGGCGGTCGCCGGGGCGCAGATGCTCTGGCTGCTATTGGCCGCGGTCAGATTGAAATCGGGCCGCTGGTCGCGGCCGTCCAGCACCGTGGCGCCGGAGCTGCTGGGATCCAGCCAGGTGGAGAGCCGGGTGGCCGCGGTGCCGCCGCCGACCCACGAGACCGAAATCCGGCCGTACCAGTCGGAGTCGTCGTTGCCGCAGGCGGCGAAGCCGCCGTGGAGCTGGCCGATCACGCGGCCGTCCTGGTTGAACAGCGGCGAGCCCGAGGAGCCGGGCTCGGTGGTGCCGAGGTCCCAGTCGACCACGCGGACGTGGGTGCCGTCGCCCGGCGCCGCCGTGCCGAGGTACGAGGTGGTCTGGGTGGCGGCGGTTTCAAAGCTGATGCGCTTCTCGTCGGTGTTGGGGTGGTGGATCGCCACCGCCGACGAAGCGTCGACCGAGCGGTTATCCCAGCCGGCCCAGTGGATGTTGAAGGCGGTGGGCGCCGGGTCGTCAAGTTCGACCAAGGTCATGTCGGAGGCCGCGTTGGAAGCGCGGAAGATCGAGCCGGTCATGAACTGGTTGAGCTGGCCGTTGCCGGCGCCGCCGCTCTCGGGGCTGCCCGGCGGGCGGCAGGTCGTGTTCTCGTAGTTCCAGTAGGTGACCAGCGAGGCGGCGTTGCCGCTGTTGATGCCGCAGTGGTTGGCCGTCAGGAAAAACGGCTTGAGATCCTGGGCGGTGTTGTTGACCATGCCGCCGGTGCAGAAGGTGCTGCCGCCGGTCGAGATCACCGCGACCGAGCGAATCTCGTCGCGCCAGCCGTCGCCCTGGGGGCAGACCACGTCGACGTTGCAGGAGCCGGACATCGCCTCGCCGGGGACGGCGAAATTGGTGTAGCCGTGGTTGACCGAGGTCAGCACCAGCTGGAGCTGCGAGCGCTGCTCGCGGGGCAGGCGCAGCTCGATCGCCACCACGCTGCCGGGGATGACCGGCGTCCACAGCTCGCCGTGAACCTCGTTGTCCTGCTCGGTGAACGGGCCGACCACATACTTGTTGTCGGGCGTCCGCACCACCAGGCTGCCGCCTGCCGGCATCACGTAGCGGCCGAAGCCCAGGTTGAGCGAGCGGGCGTCTTTCGAGCCGATCCGCAGCCGCCAGAGATCCGTGCCGTCGGCCTGCGCCTCCCAGTTGCCGTTGGTATCGGGCGTGATGCGGACGCCGATCGGCTGGGCGAAGCGCGGCGGCAGATCCTGGCCGGCCCGCAGCTGGTCCTCGGCCCGCAGCGCCGCCACGTCCACCGGCGGCATCGCCACCAGCTCAACATTCTCCAGCGGCGAGACGGATTGGGCGGCGGGAGCGGCGCCCGGCGCGGCCTCAGCCTGATACGGAAGCCGAACCAGCCCGGCGAGCAGCGCGAACAGCGCCAAGCCGAGCGCAAAACGACGAACGTGCATACCAAGAGTCCTTTCCATTGCGCGGTCAATCAACCTGGGAGTCGGGAAAACTTAAGCGGAAGTTTAAACGGGCTGGCGCGATGCGTCAAACGGGCTCAGCATCATCGCCGCACCACACGGCCCAGGCCATGAAGACCAATTGGAAGGGCAGGCGCGCCCAGAGCAGGGCGGGCGAGCGGACCGGCCCCAGCGGAATCTCGTGGATCGCCATGTTGAGATTGGCCGGGAACACGGCGGCGTAGAGCGCCACCAGCCACCAGGAGGCCAGCCGGCGCCAGCGCGGGACGAGCAGCCCGGCGCCGCCGGCGATCTCGGCCAGGCCGCTGAGGTAGACCAGCGGCCGGTGGGCCGGCAGATAGGCGGGCATGATCGCCTCGAACGGCTTGGGCGCCACGAGGTGCAGCAGGCCCATGCCGGTCATGGCGGCGGCCAGGGCGCCGCGGGCCAACGGTTTGAGTCGCATCGGAATCACTCCTGGGTTAATCAGCGGGGATGCGGGCGGCGGGGGTGCGAAACGGCCGCCTGGCACTGTAGCGCCAGGCGGCCGTTTGGTTGCCGATCAGATCGGGCTTACTGGAGGGTCACATCGTCCACGAAGAACGAGGTGATCAGCGAGCTGTCGGTGGTCGACTCGAAGCGGAGGCGGACGGTCTGGCCGGCGTAGGAGGCCAGGCTGACCGTGTCCAGCGTCCAGGCGTTCTTCGGGCTGCTGGCGTTGCTCCAGGTGCGGACCGTGCCCAACAGCGTGCCGCCGGTGCTGTAGACCCGGACGCGCAGGTAGTCGTAGGCCGTCGAGCCACTCTCCTGGGTCGTCATGTACCAGTAATACTTGAGCTGGCCGTTGGCGGGAACCGTGACCTGCTGCGAGACATTCTCGGAGGTGCTGTTGGCGCCGCCGAACCAGGCGCTGTACGAGCCGGAGCGCGGGCGCTGGGTCGAGATGATGCCGCTCGGGGTCTGGGTCCAGCCGGTCGAGTTCTCGAAGCCGCCGTTGACCAGCGTGGTCGGGCCGGGGGTCGGGGTCGGGCTGGGGGTCGGGGTCGGCGTGGTCGGGGTCGGCGTGGTCGGGGTCGGCGTGGTGCTGGTGCCGACGTAGCTGGCGATCCAGCTCTGGTAGTTGGTGACGCGGGCGTAGACGCCGTACTTGTTGGCGGCGGCGCAGCCCTCGCCCCAGCTCACGACGCCGATCAGGCGCCAGGTCGCGCC
The DNA here is from genome assembly GCA_036406115.1 of Herpetosiphonaceae bacterium. Taxonomy (GTDB): domain Bacteria; phylum Chloroflexota; class Chloroflexia; order Chloroflexales; family Herpetosiphonaceae; genus DASWWB01. The sequence goes on along the minus strand of DASWWB010000856.1, from coordinate 10,134 downwards.
GTCCTGGCCGACCAGCGGGCCGCCGCTGTCGCCCTGGCAGGAGTCGCGGCCGCCGCCGGCGAGGCCGGCGCACAGCATGTTGCCGGTGATCTGGCCGTTGTAGGCGATCGGGGCGTTACAGGTGGCGTTCGAGACCAGGGGGATGGTGACCTGGCGCAGCTGCGACGAGGTCGAGCCGCCCGACGAGGTGGTGCCCCAGCCGGTCACGGTGGCGTTGTCGCCGGGCTCGATGATCCCGTCGTTGGCCGGGCTGGTGGCGACCGGCACGACCGCGACGCGGGCGTTCAGGGTCACGTTGCTCGAAAGCTTCAGCAGCGCGATGTCATTGTCCATCGTGTTGGCGTTGTAGCTGGGGTGCGGGATCACCTGCGAGACCGTCTTGACCTGCTCGGTGCCTTCGTTGACCGTGGTGTTGTGGTCGCCGAGGGTGATGCTGTAGGCCGAGGCGGCGCTGTCAGCGCAGTGGGCGGCGGTCAGGACCCAGCCGGGAGCGATCAGCGAGCCGCCGCAGAGGTAGCCCGAGAAGTTCACGCGGGCCTGCCAGGGCCAGGCGCCCGGCGTGGCGACGGTGCCGCCGACGATCGACTCGCCGCCGCCCGGCTTGGCGTCGGTCGGCTTCTGGTCGACTTCCGGCACCGGCTTGGTGCTGGAGGGTTTCTCTTTGGACTTCTGGGCCATGGCCGGGGAGATCAGGGCTAACGAAAGGAGAGCGATTGAAAAGACCAGGAGGAAACGTCCAACCCGGGCCACGTAACCGACGCCATGTTTCATTGGTTTCCATCTCCTTAGCTAAGAGCCGCACGACATTCGTTGTTTCCGCCGCCTGTCGTATCCAGGATTTCGGTGGCCGGCCCCCGAGGGGGTAGTACCGGTCGCCGCTGTTGGATGGCCAAAGTACTATGGTTAAGAAGTCTAAAGGAGATTTGGCCGAAGTCTAGTAAAAAGACTAGCGGATGACTAGCAGATCACTAGCACTAGGCGCTATGAGGTTATGCGAAAATGATCATATCGGCGCGGCAGAGTCGGCGGGCGCCGCCCCGCCGCGCCGGCTGGCGCCTAGGGGGCGGGCAGGGGTTCGCGGCCGGCCAGCCAAGCCGGGGGGATGCCGGCCACGCCGACCGCCCCTGCCACGATCCCGCCGACGATCGCGCAGGTGGTGTCAAGGTCGCCGAAGCCGCCGGCTGTCTCCCACAGCGCGCGCTCGAAGTCATGGAGGAATGCGCCAGCGCACCAGAGCGCGAACGGCACGGTGTCCTGGCAGGAGATCGCGCTGCCGCTGCCGACTTTCAGCGCCACGTGGAGCGTCCGCATGTCCGCCGGCAGTGCGCGGGCGCGGCGCATGCGCGAGCGGACTTCGCTCTCCGGCACGAAAGGCAGCGCCAGGTCGAGGAGATCGGCGCCGGAGCGGATCTCCGGGCCATGGCGCCAGGCCATGGCCGCGCCGACCGCCGCCGCGACAGCCCCGGCGACGCCCTCGGGATGGGTGTGGGTGACGGTCGCCGCCAGCGCCGCCTGCTCGGCAGCCAGCGCAGGATCATCGGCGAAGTAGGCGCCCAGCGGCGGGATGCGCATGGCCGAGCCGTTGCCATACGAGCCCATGCCCTCGAACTGGCGCGCCAGCAGCTCGCGCCAGGCGTTGCCCTCCTGGATGAGGCGCAGCATGCGGTTCATCGACGGCCCGTAGGCCCGGCCCACGTCGTAGCGGCGGGCGAAATCCGCCATCAGCGCGTCCTGGTCGATCGCGCCGCCCGCCGCCAGCGCCGCCACGATCGACAGCGCCATATTGGTGTCGTCGGTCCAGGGCCAGGGCGGCTCGGTGAGGAGCCGGCGCTGGATGGGATCGTCATGCCTGCCGAGCAGCCCGAAGAACTGCTCGCCGAACGCATCGCCGACCGACAATCCCTCCAGCGCCACCAGCGCCCTGGCCAGCCGCGCCGGGCCGGTCGCCTCAAGCTCAGCCATGGGCGACGGCCTCGGATCCCAGCCGGAAGACCTCGAAAGGCTGGTCGTCGAGGCCGCGCAGGGTCAGCGTTTCGCCAGCCGGCGCCGCCGGCACCAGCTCGCGCACGCCGGGATCGTCGAGGACCTGGCGGGTCAGCACGGTCTCGCGGTTCTGGGCCAGGGCCTGGACGCGGGCGGCGGCGTTGACGTTGGTGCCGAAATAGTCAAGCCGGTCGTTGAGCGTGACGGCCAGGGTCGGGCCGGCGTGGAGGCCGACCTTGAGCAGCAGCCGCTCGTCGGGGCCCAGCCCGCGCTCCTGGTTGAAGCGCTCGACCGCCTCCTGCGAGGCCAGCGCCGCCTGGACCGCCAGCGAACTGGTCGGGAAGACCGCCATCACCGCGTCGCCGATCGTCTTGACGACCGCGCCGCCGGCCTCGGCCACCGCCTCGAACACCAGATGGAAATGCTCGCGCACCAGCCCGTAGGCCCGCGGGTCGCCTTTGCGGGCGTAGATGCCGGTCGAGCCGCCCAGGTCGGTGAACATCAGCGCCATCCACTTGACCTGGAAGCTTTCGCCCTCCGGCAGCGGCTCGTTGACAAACAGATCGCGGAAGCGCTGGATGGTCAGCAGCTCGTGCGACGAGACCGGCGGGTGCTCCAGGTTAATCTGCTCGCGCCAGGCTTCGTCGTCGGCGGCCAGGCTCAGCGGGCGGAGCCGCTGGCTGACCGAGAACGTGACCTGGACCTCCTCGTCGAGGTGGCCGGCGTAGTCGAGCCGGCAGCCCTCGCAGCGGTACTGGGTCTGGGCCTCGCGCAGATGGCCGAACGCCACGCTCTGGGCCTTGCAGGAGGGGCACTGGACCTCCCAGTTGAGATCGATCAGGCCGGCTTGGAGCGCCGCCGCCAGCACGACCAGGCCCTGGCGCCGGGGCAGGCCGATCCGAGCCGCCAGGTGGGCCGGATTGAAGCGCAGCAGCTCGCGCTCCGGCGCGCCGAGCAGATAGTCGCCCAGCCGCTGGCGCAGATCGGGCTCCACGCCATAGGTCTCAAGGGTGCGGATCAGCTCCGCGGCGGCGCCGCCCGGCCGGGTGAACAAAGCCATCGCTAACATGGGGTCGCTCCTCGCATTGGGAAAGGTCCGTTCTCATTTTAGCACGGCTGAGGCTGCCGGAGCTTAGCGATTCCTTACGGCGCCGCCCGTGATTCCCGCCGCCGGCTAGGGCTCGAAGCTGTAGCGCTGGCCCACCGCCGCGCGGATCCGGTCCATCAACTGCATGTTGGCCAGGCTGTCGGCGTGCGTCATGCCGGGGCTTTCGAGCAGGCCGGCGCGGATGCAGCGCATCGCCTCCTCGATCTGGTACTCGAAGCCGGTGGCGCGCCAGGGACGCCTGACCGTCAGCTCCTCGTCGCCGGCCGCCAGCGTGGCCTGGGTGCCGGCCCAGAACAGCGGCACGCGGATCGAGCCCGCGCTGCCGTAGATCGCCAGCTCGTTGCCGGCCGGCGCCTGCACCGTGCAGGCGAACTGGGCGATGCCGCCGTCGGCGTACTGGAGCGTGGCCGAGGTCAGCTCGTCGACGTTGGTCTCGCCGAGCAGCGCCTGGGCCGCCACCGCGACCGGATTGGCCTGGCGGACCCACTGGGACATCGCCACGCAGTACACGCCCAGGTCGAGCAGGCCGCCGCCGGCCAGCTCATGGTTCAGGATGCGGTGGTTCGGGTCGCGGCTCATCGCGAAGCCGAACGTCGAGCTAACCAGCCGCAGCTCGCCGATCCTGCCGGCGTCCAGCCAGCCGCGCACGTCCTGGTAGATAGGCAAGAAGCGGCTCCACAGCGCCTCCATCAAAAAGACTTTGTTGGCCCGCGCGCGCTCGATCAGGCGCTCGGTCTCGACCGCGTTGACCGTCAGCGGCTTCTCGCACAGCACCGGCTTGCCCGCGTCCAGCGCCAGCAAGGTCTGCTCGAAATGGTAGCGGTGCGGCGTGGCGACATAGACCGCGTCGACCTCGGGGTGGCTCGCCAGCGCCTCGTATGAATCCAGCACGACCGGCGCGCCGTACTGGCCGGCGAACTCGCGGGCGCGGCCGGCGTCGCGGCTGGCGACGGCGTGGACCGTCGCGCCCTCGACCACGGCCACGGCTTTGGCGAAGGTGTGGGCGATCCGTCCCGGCCCGATAATCCCCCAGCGGAAAAGCTCGGCTCCCATCAGCGTTCCTTTCGCTCAAGCGCTCCCGTCTCTCCGGCCCATTGTCGCACAACCGGCGGGCGGCGCGGCCTATGGTATGATTGCGGGCTGATCTAGCTGAGGCGCTTTGCGCGGAGGGACTCACGGCGACATGAAATCGGTAGCATTACCCGGCCCGGGCTGGCGCTGGCGCTGGCCGGCGACGCTGGCGACGCTGGCGGCGCTGGCGCTGGCGAGCGCCGCCCTCTACCAGCCGCAATACATCATGGCGCCGCTGGCTGGCGTCGAGCCCGGCGCCTCGTTCACGGTGACGCTGGCCGCCATCCCGGCGCTGGTGCTGCTGCTGGCGGCGCTGGTGCGGCCAGAGCTGGCGCTCTGCTTCGTCGTCCTCACCGCGCCGCTGTTTTTCCGGGCCCGCGGCTTCTGGGACACGCAGCTCGGCATAGAGGGCAAATACATCCCGCTCCACGAGATCATGCTGCTGATCGCCTTAGCCGCCACCGGCGCGGATTGGCTGCGGCAGCGGCACCCGCAAGCGGGGACCCGGCCCGGCAGGCGCGAGCTGCGGGCGATGGCCTTGCCGGCGCTCTGGGCGCTGGCCGGGCTGATCGGCGTCGCGGTGGCCGGCGAGATCGGCCGCAAGGCCGCGCTCCGCGAGCTGCGCTGGATGATCATCGAACCGATCATCTTCTACGCGCTGATACTCTACTGGGGCCGGCGCGGGGAGATCCGGCGCCATCTGCTCTGGACGCTGGTCGCCACCGGCGTGCTGGCCTCGATCGTGGCCCTGCTCCAGCGCTACCAGATCAATCTGGCCCCCGACGAAGGGCTGGGGATCTGCAACAGCCAATTCATCGTCGAGGCCGGCGGCGTCACCAGGCAGTCGTCGGTTTACTGCCACCCCAACAATTTCGCCCTGCTGGCCGAGCGGGTCTGGCCGATCGCGCTGGTGCTGGGCGCCGCCGAGCTGATCCGGCGCGGCGCCGGCGGCCCTGTCGAGCGCAAAAAGCTGCTCCTGGCCGGCGGCTTCATCGCCTGCTGCCTGCTGATTGTCGCGGCGATGCTGCTGGGCTACTCGCGCGGGGCGCGCTTCGCCAGCGCGATCGGCCTGTTCGCCCTGGCCGCGCTGACCAGGCGCTGGCCGGTCGTGATCGGCGTCGGCGCCCTGCTGGCGGCCGGGCTGCTCTACTCCTCGATCAACGGCCCCGAGCGGCTCCAGGTCAAGGCTGAGTCGACCAACGCCCGCCTGAGCGTCTGGCGCTCCTCGCTGGCGATGCTGCGCGATCATCCAATCGCCGGCATCGGGCTCGATCAGTTCTACTACCACTTCAACCCGGCCTACAGCACCGCCTACATCGAGCCGGCCCTGCGCGACGATCCCTCGGAGCAGCAGACCTCGCATCCGCACAACTTGCTGCTCGATCTGCTGCTGCGGGTCGGGATCTTCGGCACCGCCGTGTTCGCCGCGCTGATCGGCCGCACCTTCGGGCGCGGCTGGCGGGCCTGGCGCGATCCGGGCGGCGCCGAGCGGTGGCTGGCGCTAGCGGCCTTGGCAGGATTGGGCGTCGGGCTGCTCCATGGCGCCGTCGACCAAACCTATTTCGCCGGCGACCTGGCGATCATCACCTGGGCCTTCATCGCGATCATCGACGGGATCAGCGAGCGCCAGGCCGCCGCGCCAGCGCCAGCGCCAGCCGGTAGCTGACCAGCCACAGCGCGGCCAGCAGGGCGAACGGCGCCGCCAGGAACAGGCCGCGCAGCCACCAGGGATCGGCCCGCCGCACCTCGACCAGCGCCGGGCGACCCTCCGCGACCGTGATCACCCGCTCGCCCTCCGGCTCCCAGCCCAGCTCGACAGCGCCGCCCTCGATTGTCTGCGGCGCGGCGCCGTCGAGCGCCAGGACCAGGCGCTGGCCCGGCGCCGCCGTCACCCGCGCCCCGGAACCCCAGACCCGCAGCGCGCGCCCCGCCGGCTCGTCGCGCCAGGCGGGATGGTCGGGGCCGTAGGCGCCGGGTCCCAGCGCCGGCGGCGCGGTGAGATAGTCCTTGAGCGCGCCGTAGGCCGGCGTGAGGCTCCAGTCGCCGCGCACTAGCTGGAAATCGAGCGTCGGATCCTGGGGATCGAAGCCCGCCCCGCCGCGCAGGAACCAGACATTCATCGCGCCCATCCACGGCCACTCCCGCCGCGCCCGCCGCAGCATCCCCGCCAGATAGGCCGCCTTCTGCTCCTCGCTGACCGGCGCGCCGAAGCTATGGGGCTCCTGGTGGCTGTTCCAGCCGAACTCGCTGATCCAGACCGCCTTGCGGCTGTCGCCGTAGCGCTCCATGATCTCGCGCAGCAGCACGACCCGCCCCACGTCGGCCCGCGAATCGAGCGGCCGCTCCAGCAGCGTGTCGCGGCGCAGCCGGCCCTCGGCATTGTAGACCAGCCGCACGTAGCGGTGCTCCTCGGGCGGCTGGCCCAGCCCGTAGCCCTGGGCGCTGAAAATGTCGAAGTAGGCCGCCCCGCCCAGCTCGTAGATGGCGGCCAGGTACTCCAGGTCGCTCATCGCCTTCCAGTCGAGGCCGTCGGCGGGCGACAGGCTGGGGAACAGGATCACCGCCTCGGGGTTGGCGGCCTTGGCCCGCTCGTAGCCGAGCTTGAGCAGCTCCACGAAGGCCGCCGGATCCGGCCGGCCCCAGCTCCACTCGTGGCGCAGATTGGGCTCGTTCCAGATTTGAAAGAAGCGCACCCGCCCCCGGTAGCGGCCGACCACCGCCGCCACATAGTCGCCGTAGTCCTCGAAGCGGTCGGGCGGCCCGGTCTCGCCGGGGTCGGCGCGGCGCTCGGCGGCGAGATCGACTCCCTGCTCGCTGGGCAGATTCTGGCGCGCCCAGGCCGGCGGCCGGTCGAGGCGCACGATCAGCTCAAGGCCGCGGGCCTCGGCGGCGGCGACCAGGGAGTCGTACTTGGCCCAGGCCGAGATCGTGTCGGCCTCGTCGATCCTGCCGTCGCCGTTGCGGTCGTGGCGGGCGTCGCGGAAATCGCCCTTGGCGTGGATCTCCAGGTCTTCCCAGGGGAATTGGACCCGCAGCCAGTGGATGCCGGCGTCGCGGGCCAGATCGAGGGTGCGCGACACCACCGCTGGGTCGGGCTCCAGGTGGATGCCGGGCAGGTTGGCGCCGCCCTGGGGCACGTCGGCCCAGGGGATAGGCTCGGCGGGCGGCCCCCAGGCGACGCCGCGGTAGCGCTCGTTCTCGAACCACCAGAGGGCCGCGAAGGCCAGCAGGACCAGGCCGAGCGCCGCCAGCCAAAGACCGGCGGCCGCCCAGCGCGAGGAGGCCAGTCGTTTCATCACACCGCCTTTTGTGCCCATCGGGCTAAAACAAAAACACCGCCGGCGAAGGCGGTGTTTTTTGGTGGTCGGGGCGAGAGGATTCGAACCTCCGACCTCAGCGTCCCGAACGCTGCGCTCTACCGGGCTGAGCCACGCCCCGACTTGATTGAGAGACCCCCTGGTGCCGAAGGTGGGAGTCGAACCCACACACCCTTGCAGGTAGCGGTTTTTGAGACCGCCGCGTCTGCCATTCCGCCACTTCGGCTTGTCTCAGGTTTGGACCCGGTATGTCCAAACACTTGGGAGAAAGATGGTCGGGGCGATAGGATTTGAACCTACGACCACACGGCCCCCAGCCGTGTGCGCTACCAGACTGCGCCACGCCCCGAACATTTTTGTTATGCTGCGTTCACAGCCCGAGTAGTTTAGCACAGGCGGCGGAACCTGTCAAACGGAGCCGGGCGGGTGGAATGCCAGGCTATAATTGATCCAAGCGACACGAAGGAGAACCGCAATGAAGATCTACTGGGGATACAATTCGATCCCGGAGCTGGCCGGGCTGCCGCGCAAGCAGCAAACGGCGCTGTGGCGGGACTGCTTGCGGGCGGCCACGCAGTCCCCAAAGGCCCTGCTCGGCTATCTCAGCCTGGCGGTGATGATCGGGGTCTGCACGGCGGGAGCAAGCTTGCTGACGGGCGGCGCCGTGCCCGGCTGGGTCTGGGCCGGGATCTTCGGCGGCCTCGGCGGCTTCATCGCCAACCAAACGCTGATCCGAGCCATGCGGCCGCTGCTGGCGGCGCGCCGGGCGGCCATGGAGCCGCAGCCCGACCGCAGCGACGGATCCTACCACGTGCCGCCGGCTTGGTAGGCGGACGAAGCGGCTCAAGCACAAGGGCGGGGATATCGGTCCCCGCCCGCTTGATTCACCGGCCGCAGCGCGCCTAGGCCTCCGCCGCCAGGGCCGGGGCAGCGCGCCGGGCGCGCCAGCGGCGGAGCAGGGCGGCCAGCAGCGAGATGCCGACCGTGGTGCCGACGCCGGCCAGCAGCACATAGAGGATAAACAGCACGCTCCAGCGGCCGGTCGCGGCGTAGGCCCACAGCTCGACGGCGACGGTGGACAGCAGCACTGTGGCAGCGCCGGCCAGCCAGGGCCGCTTGATCAGCCGGCGCAGGGCCAGGAACAGCGCCCCGTTGATCAGCACCAGCACCAGCAGGCCCGGCACGTAGGGCGACCAGCCGAGGTCGACCGAGTTCGGCGGCGCCAGGTCCACGCCGCGGGTCAGCAGGGCCAGCGGGTTGGGCGAAATATCGATCTCGCCGGAGTAGCAGGGGATGCTGTAGGGCGCTTCGTAGGTCATGTGGTAGTGGTAGATGCCGCTCGGATGCTCGGGGGTGGGGCCGACGTGGCCGCTGCACTCGTCGAGCTGGGCCGGGGCGATCCGGGCGCCGCCGGCGTCCTGCGGGCCGTACACGGCGAAGCCATCGAGCAGGTAGCCGAACAGGCGCGAGTGTTCGCCGGGGCGGTCGATCACGCTGGTGATGCATGTCGGGATGCCGTGGTAGTGATATTGGACGCCCAAAGGATTGGGGTGGCCGTTGCAATCATCAACAAAAGGAATGCTGTCGACGACGAAATTGCCGTCCAGCGCCAGCGTCGTGCCGTCAGCCTCGAACGGGCTGTAGATCACCGCGCCGCTGATGGCGATGCCGATGATGCCGATATTCGTCGGCGTCTTGGCCGCCGCCAGCCGGGGTTGGAGCGGCATCACCACCCGCATGCGCTGCTCCTTGGGCTGGATGCGATACACCGTCTTGTTATCGGTCAGGCTGAGGGCCTGGTAGACCGGCAGCAGGCGGTGGTTGGGCAGGCCGTTGCTGCGGACGACCATCGTGGCGCCGTCGAACTCAAGCGCCACGTGATCGGCCCAGCCGGCCTGCTCCGCCACCTGGCGGGCGACATCGGCGGCGGGGGTTTGGGCGCCGGCGGACAGGCTCAGCGCCGGCAGCAGGCTCAGGGCGATTGTCAGGGCTGCGAACAGGCGGACCAGGGCGCTCGCGGCGCGGGGATGGGACATGCTCATCATGATTGGCCTCCGCTATGATTGCACCGTTGCCGGGATCGTGGCTCACAAATGACACACTGTGTGTCTTTAATGCCGCCAGTATAGCGACGCCCGGCGCGCTTGTCAATCCCCCAAAATCGCAGCGTGGCGCGGGGGCCACGGCCGAGGCTGGCTGCGCAGCCGGGTAGTTTGCGGCGGAAACGCAGAATCAGCCCTTGCAAAGGGGCGGAAATCGATTTCCGGGGTACAATTTGTAGTGTGCAATGGCCGATGTGTGGATACAAAAACGATGGATCAGCGCCCCGCAGAAGACACCCGAGAGCAACCGAGCGACGATGACACCGCGCACTGGGAACGCAGGCTCGCCGGCATCCCGCTGCTGCCGAGCCTGCCCTACGACTATCAGCCCGAGGCCGAATCGCCGCCAGGGCGGCTGGATCTCGCGCTGCCGGCGCCGGCAGGGAGCGCGGCGCTGGCGGCGCTGGCGGCCTTCGCCGTCGTGCTGCGCCGCCAGACAGGCCAGCCAGCGCTGCTGCTGGGCGTGCTCGGCGACCCGCAGGAAGCCGAGCCCGGCCCCGATGCGCCGCCGCTCGTCCTGCCGCTCGTCCTGCCGCCGGACCTCACTTTCCGT
>DASWWB010000855.1:0-2371 GCA_036406115.1 Herpetosiphonaceae bacterium | reverse complement strand
AGCCGGTGCAGGTCGCGGGGGAACAGCGTGACTTCGCGGACGTTGGCGCGGCCCGTCAGCTGGGCGACCCAGCGCTCCAGGCCGATCGCGAAGCCGCCGTGGGGCGGCATGCCGTGCTTGAAGGCCGCCAGATAGGACGCGAACGGCTCGGGCGCGGCGCCCTGGCGCTCCAGCGCCGCCAGATAGTCGGCGTGGCGATGGAGGCGCTGGCCGCCGGTCACCAGCTCCAGGCCGCGGAACAGCAGGTCGAAGCTGTTGGAGTAGGCGGGCCGCGCCGGGTCCGGATGGGTGTAGAACGGCCGTTTGCTCATCGGGTAGCCGACGACGAACAGGAACTCCGAGCCGTGGCGCTCGCGGGCCCAGGCGCCGAGCGCTCGCTCGTGGGCCGGCGCCAGGTCGGGCTCGTGGCGGCAGTCCTCGCCGGTCAGCTCCAGGATCAGCTCCTGGGCCTCGGTGAAGTGCAGGCTGGGGATGGAGGCGGGGACGGCGGGCAGGGCCAGATCGAGCTGGCGCAGCTCGGCGGCGCCGTGGCGCTCGATCCAGGCCAGCATGCCGCGCAGAGTCTCGGCGACCAGCGCCATGACCGTCGTGTGGTCCTCGATGAAACCCAGCTCGACGTCGAGCGACGTGTACTGATTGAGGTGGCGCGGCGTGGCGTGGGGCTCGGCGCGGAAGACCGGCCCGACCTCGAAGACCCGCTCGAAGATGCCGACGGCCAATTGCTTGTAGAACTGCGGGCTTTGGGCGAGGTAGGCGGTCTGCTCGAAATAGTCGACGGCGAAGACATTGGCGCCGCCCTCGGTGGCGGCAGCCACCAGCTTGGGCGACTGGATCTCGGTGAAGCCGCGCTCGCCCAGGGTGTGGCGGAAGCCGGCCATCGACAGGCTGCCCAGCCGCAGCAGCGCCCGCTGGGCCGGGTGGCGCAGGGCGACCGGCGCGTGCTCCAGCAGCGTGGCCAGCTGGACGTTCAGCGCCGGCTTGTGCAGCTCGACCGGCGGCTGCTCGACGGCGGCGCTCAGCACCTCCAGGCGCGGGGCGTGGATCTCGATCCCGCCCGGGGCCTGGGGCACCGCCGCCGCCCGCCCGCGCACCCGCAGCGCCGTCTCGGGGATGAGGCTCGCGGCCAGCTCGCGGGTCGCCGGGTCTTCGATCACCACCTGCACCAAGCCGCGGGCGTCGCGCAGGATCAGGAACGCCACCTGTTTCAGCGCGCGCAGGGCGTGCAGCGCGCCGCAGACCTCGATCTCCTCGCCGGCGTGCTCGATCACTTCGGTTGACCAGATTCTCACGGGGCACCTCCTAAAAACACGATCCCTCTCGTCATGCGGACGAGAGGGACAGTCGTGGTGCCACCGCAGTTCGTCCCGCGCCGGGCGCGGAACCTCAAGGCCGGGTAACGGCGGCGAGCCGTCGGGCGTTTGGCGCCCGCACTCCGGAGTGTCGTTCGCGGGTCCGTCGGCTGCCGTCGCAGCGGCAGGCAGCTCTCTGGGCGACGGATGGTTCGCTACTGGGCTCTTTCAGCGTTTCTGGCGCCAGTGTAGGGGAGGAGCGGCGGGGTTTCGTCAGTCGTTGGGGGGAGTTTTGGGGATCAGGGGCCAGGGGTCAGGGATTGATTGACCGCGAGGCCGTGCGGTTTTTCAGGGAGCGCTCGCCTTAATGCCGTCCGGCCTGACCCCTGGCCCCTGATCCCTGATCCATGGCACAATACCCCCAGCGACCCACATGTTTGCGAGGACTGCGATGCCGCGACCTGTATTGATTGATTTGTACTACACGCTGATCGAGCCGGCGCCGGACATGGGCTGGTTCAATGACTCGGCGGCGCTGCTGGGGGTGACGCCCAGGCAGCTCCGGGACGCCAGCATGCCGTCGTTCAACGACCGCATGACCGGCGCGGTCGCCAGCGCCGAGGCGGTGATCGACCGGCTGCTGGCCGAGCTCGGCCGCGACCAGCCCGAGCCGGAACTGTACGCCCGGCTGGTGGCCAAGCGCTGGGAGTATTTCCACGGAATCACGCTGTTCCCCGACGCCCTGCCCGCGCTCGACGAGCTGCGCGCCCGCGGCCACAAGCTGGCGCTGGTCACGAATTGCTCGGTCGAGACCAGCCACACCCTGGAGCGGCTGGACCTGGCCCGCCGCTTCGACGCGCTGTCGCTCTCCTGCGATGTGCGCTCGGCCAAGCCCGACCCCGGCATCTACCAGCACGCGATCGATGCGCTGGGGATCGATCCGGCCAGCGCCGTCTACGTGGGCGACGGCGACACCGACGAGCATGCCGGCGCCGCCCGCTTCGGCATGACGACAGTCCTGCTCCAGCGCCCCGGCGCCAAGGTCAGGCCGGTCCGGGCCGATTGGACCATCGCCTCGCTGG
>DASWWB010000854.1:0-6172 GCA_036406115.1 Herpetosiphonaceae bacterium | reverse complement strand
GGCTACGGCCCCGGCGTCACGGCGCTGGGCGGCTTCCTGGGCGGCCTGCTGTCGCTGATCTACTTCTTCATCAAGGCGCTCAGCCTGTTCTTCCTGATGGTGCTGATCCGGGCCACCGTGCCGCGCCTGCGGGTCGACCAGCTGATGGGCTTCGCCTGGAAATTCCTGCTGCCGCTGGTGCTGGTCAACATCATGAGCGCCTCGCTCTGGGTGGCGCTGACCCGCTGGGACCAGCAGGCCCAGGTCTTCACCGAGCTGATGGGGCCGCCTGCGAGCGACAACTACCTGCGCTACGGCGTGGCGGTCGGCGTGACCCTGCTGCTGAACATCGGCGCCCTGCTCGCGGTGATGGGCATCAACAACCGGCGCGCCAAAGAGCACATGCACATCACCGATGAAGAGCTGGCGCTCGGACTGACAAGCTAGGACTGGCGGGGCGGCATGCCGCCCCGCGCCCTTGAAACGCTCGGAAAGGTTTTCGATGAACTATGTTGTAATGGGGATATTCTTCGTCTTGTCAGCCCTCATCCTGGTCGCGGGCGTGATGGTGGTGACGGTCAAGAACATCATCCACTCAGCGCTCTGGCTGATCGCTTCCTTCGTCGGCGTGGCGGCGCTCTATATGCTGATGGAGGCCGAGTTCCTGGCGGTGGTGCAGGTGTTGGTCTACGCGGGCGCCGTGTCGATCTTGGTGCTGTTCGCGATCATGCTCACCCGCCACATCACCGGCGAGGGCACCCGCCAGCTGTACGAGCGCTGGTGGGTCGCGCTGCTGGTGGCGCTCGGCCTGTTCGGCGGCGTGATCGCCCCGACAGTCTGGCGCCAGGGGCCGGCCTGGAACCAGGCGGCGGAGCTGGCGCAGCAGGCGGTGGTCGGCGATCCGACCGCGCCGCAGCCGCTGCCGGCGGTGCCGGTCGCCTCGACGCGCCAGATCGGCGAGTCGTTCATGCGCGAGTACCTGCTGCCCTTCGAGGTTTCATCCGTCCTGCTGCTGATGGCCCTGATCGGCGCGATCGTGATCGCGTACGAGGAGCGGACCCGCCGCCGCCGCGTGCTGACGCTGGCCGAGGAGTTCGCGCTCAAGAAGCGCGGGATCGTCGAGCCGCGCGACAGCGAGGGCGCGGTCGTCCCGGCGCTGGCCGAGAGCGAACAGGCTTAACGAGGAGTGTGTCATGGTTGGTTCTGTGCCCCTGGAGTGGGTCCTGACGCTGGCGGGAGCGCTGTTCTGCGTTGGTCTGTTCGGCGCGCTCTCCCGCCGCAACACGGTGGGCATGCTGATGGGCATCGAGCTGATGCTCAACTCAGTCAACATTAACCTGGTGGCGTTCTGGCGTTACCTGCAGCCGCTCGGCACCGCAGGGCTGGTCTTCGCCATTTTCACGATCACGGTGGCGGCGGCCGAGGTGGCTGTCGGCCTGGCGATGGTGATCGCGGTGTATCGCGCCCGGCTGACGATCAACGCTGACGAAGTCGATACGCTGCAAGGATAGGCGCTAGCTTGCCGCCCCGCGCGGCGACAGGAGACGAGGTACGCTCACATGCCTTTTTTTGAATTCGCCTGGCTGATCCCGGTGCTGCCGCTGGTGGCATTCCTGCTGATCTCGCTGGTGCCAGCCATCGGGCGCTCGCGCAGCGCCTCCTACACCACCGCGATCGCGCTGCTCGCCGGCTCGACGATTCTGGCCTGGGGCGTGCTGTTCCAGGCCTGGTTCGGCGGCGGCTTCCCGCAGGGCGAGGCCAACCCGGCCCACGAGGCCGCCCGCGCGGCCATCACTGTCGCCTCGGCCCAGCTGCCGGATGGCGCGATCAGCCTGCCGGCAGCCGAGGAGGGCGAGGCCCACGGGGTCGAGTTCGCCGGCTTCGGCAAGTATTACCGCCAGTCTTTCGCCTGGGCGCCCGCCGGCAACACCTACTTCGAGCTGGGCTACCGGCTCGACGCGCCGGTCGCCCTGATGCTGGCGATGGTCACGCTGGCCGCGCTCTGCATCCATATCTTCTCGGTCGGCTACATGGCCCACGACGAGTATCCCGCCGGCCACCAGCGCCAGTCGCGCTTCTTCTCCTACATCGCGCTCTTCACCGCCTCGATGCTCGGGATGACGCTTTCGGACAATCTGCTTCTCTTTTTCATCTGCTGGGAGCTGATGGGCCTCTGCTCGTTCCTGCTGATCGGCTTCTGGTACTTCAAGCCCTCGGCCCGCGAGGCGGCCAAGAAAGCCTTCATCACCACCCGCATCGGCGACGTCGGCATGATGATCGGCATGGTCTACCTCTACAATGTCTCCGGCTCGCTGACCTTCGGCACCGAGCCCGGCCAGATCTTCAACGCCGAGACGATCAGCGCGATGGCCTCCAGCACGGTGCCGGTCATCGGCGCCTCGGTGGCGACGACGATCGCCCTGCTGCTGTTCATGGGCACGGTCGGCAAATCGGCCCAGTTCCCGCTCCACGTCTGGCTGCCTGACGCGATGGAAGGCCCCACCCCGGTCTCCGCGCTGATCCACGCCGCCACGATGGTCGCGGCCGGCGTGTTCCTGGTGCTTCGCACCTACCCGATCTTCGTCGCCAGCGAGACCGCCCGCCAGGTTGTGGCCTTCGTCGGCGCCTTCACGGCGCTGTTCGCGGCGCTGATCGCGGTCGCCCAGTACGACATCAAGCGCATCCTGGCTTTCTCGACGCTCTCGCAGCTCGGCTTCATGGTCGCGGCGCTTGGCATCGGCGCCTGGGTCGCCTCGCTGTTCCATCTGCTGACCCACGCCTTCTTCAAGGCGCTGCTGTTCCTCGGCTCCGGCTCGGTGATCCACGGCATGGAGGAGACAGTCGGCCACGACCCCGAGAAGGCCCAGGACATCCGCAACATGGGCAACATCCGCAAGTTCATGCCGGTGACCTTCTGGACCTACATCGCCGGCTACCTGGCGCTGGTGGGCTTCCCCGGCTTCGCCGGCTTCTGGTCCAAGGATGAGATCGTCGGCGACGCCTTCGTCAACGAGCATTACGTGGTCTACGGCGTGCTGACCGCCGCCGCCTTCCTGACCGCCTTCTACATGACCCGCCAGATCGTGGTCGTGTTCTTCGGCAAGTTCAAGGGCTACGACCCGCGGCGCTCGGACACCGAGCACAGCGAGCCGGTCGCCGTCGCCGGCCACGGCCACGACGACCACGGCGACCACGGCCACGACGACCACGGCCACGCCCACACCGCGCACGACCCGCACGAGTCGCCGCGCTCGATGACCGGCCCGCTGGTGGTGCTGTCCCTGTTCGCGGTCCTCGCCGGCTTCGTCAACGCCGGCCTGCTGGGCATCCACGCCCTGTCCGACTTCCTCGGCCAGCCGGCGCCGGCGCTCAACCCGCTGGTTCCGGCGATCGCGGTCGCGGTGGCGTTCGCCGGCATGGGCCTGGGCTTCCTGGTCTACCGCAACGCCTACCAGCGTTCGACCGACCGCGATCCGCTGGCGGGAGCGCTGGGGCCGATCTGGACCGCGCTCGAGAACAAGTTCGGCTTCGACTGGCTGTACCAGAAATCGTTCATCGCCGCGACCTACGGCCTGGGCAAAGTGCTGAGCTGGATCGACCGCAACATCGTCGACCGGATCGTCAACTGGACCGGCCTCGGCACGCTGTTCGTGGGCCGGATGAACTTCATCGTCGATGACTTCACGCTCAACACCGGCACCGACGCCCTCGGCGAAGGCACGGTGGTGGTCGGCGACGGCCTGCGCCAGTCGATCACCGGCAAAATTCAGGATTACGGCGCCTATATCTTCGGCGGCGTGGTGGTAGTGGCGTTGATCTACTTGTACGCCTTCTAGGAGCTTTCATGGGATTGCTGGATTTTCTCCGCCTGAGCGATTGGAGCGTCACGTCCCTGATCGTGTTCGTGCCGCTGATCGGCATGCTGCTGGCCCTGGTCGGCGAGCGGCTGGTCGGCGAGCGGCTGGCCAAGTGGGGCGTCTTCGCCTGGAGCCTCATTCCGCTGGGGCTGGTGCTGTTTGTCTGGTTGGGCGGGCTGTTCGATCCGAGCGCGCTCTCAACGGCCAATGACCAGGTCTTGATCCAGCAGGTGGACCGCCTGCAATGGATCAATTTCCTCAACGTGCAATATTTCGTCGGCCTGGACGGCGTGAACTTCCCGCTGGTGCTGCTGACCGTGATCGTCACCCCGGTGGCGATCCTGGCGGCCTTCCGGGTGCAGGAGCGGCGCCAAGTCTATCTGGCGCTGATCCTGCTGCTTGAGTCGGCGATGCTGGGCTACTTCGTGTCGCTCAACTTCTTCCTGCTCTTTGTGTTCTGGGAATTCAGCCTGGTGCCGATGTTCTTCATCATCAACAACTGGGGCGGGGAGAACCGGCGCTACGCGGCCTTTAAATTCTTCGTCTACACCATGGCCGGCTCGGTCGGCATGCTGCTGATCTTCGAGTTCCTCTACCTGGCGACCGGCACCTTCGACCTGACGGTGCTGGCGCGGCTGGGCCAGGGGCTGCCGGTCGACCCGGCGCTGGTCAAGCCGGTGATCGGCAGCGCGATCTACGATCCGAACGCCGGCACCACGCTGCAAGCCCTGGTCTTCAGCGCGGTCGAGAGCACCGGCCTCACGCGGCTGATCGGCGGCGGCGCGCCCTTCTACGGCGCGCTGGTCTTCTGGTGCATCTTCATCGCCTTCGCCGTCAAGCTGGCGGTGTGGCCGCTGCACACCTGGCTGCCGGACGCCTACTCGCAGGCCCCGGCCTCGGGCTCGATGCTGATCGCCGGCGTGATGTCCAAGATGGGCGCGTACGGCATGCTGCGGCTGATGATGCCGCTGTTCCCCCAGCAGACCCGCTATTTCGCCCCGGCGCTGGCGGTGCTGGCGCTGGCGAGCATCCTGTTCGGCGCCTACGCCGGCCTGGCCCAGACCGACCTCAAGCGGCTGATCGGCTACGCCTCGATCAACCACATGGGCTACGTGATGCTGGGCATCGCCGCCGCCGCCGCCGCCGCGCCCGCTGACTTCATCGCCGCCGGCGCCGACGCGGTCGGCATCCGGGCCTCGGCGCTGAACGGCGTGCAGATGCAGATGGTTGCCCACGGCTTCAGCACGGCGGCCCTGTTCTTCCTGGCCGGCCAGCTGCACGACCGCACCGGGACCTACCAGCTCGACCAGTTCGGCGGGCTGCGCAAAGTGATGCCGGTCTTCGCCGGCGTGATGGGCGTGGCGATGTTCGCCAACCTGGGCCTGCCGGGCCTGGCCGGCTTCGTCGGCGAGTTCTTCATCTTCCGCGGCGCCTGGGGCACCCAGCCGCTGATCACCGGGATCGCCGTGCTCGGCCTGATCGTCTCGGCGCTGATGCTGCTGCGCATGTACCAGAAAATTTTCTACGGCCCGACCAACAAGCGCTGGGAGGGCCTCCCCGACATGCAGGTCGGCGGCTGGGAGTTCAACGTCACCCTGCCGCTGCTCGCCCTGCTGGTGGTGTTCGGGGTCTACCCGCGCCCGCTGATGGATCTGGCCAACACGGCCGCGACCGTCATGGCCCAGTTCTTCAACACGCTGACCCTGGGCGGCTAAGCGACAGGCGATTAGAAGGTTAGGTGGAGCATTATGAAACTTTGGGATTTGCCAGCCGGTATCCCCTATCTGAGCCTGATCTGGCTGATGCCGCTGATCGGCGCGCTGGTGATCATGTTCCTGCCGCGCGAGCAGAAAGAGGCCATGCGCTGGACGGCGGCGGTCTTCGCCGGCCTGTCATTCGCCCTGGCGATCGCGGTGTTCTTCGCCTACGATCCCGCCGCGCCGGGCTACCAGGGCACGAACATCGCCTACGCGGAGCGGCTCGACTGGCTGCCGCAGCTCGGCATCAGCTACTTCCTGGGCGCCGACGGCATCAGCCTGCCGCTGATCCTGCTCAACGGCCTGGTGATCTTCACCGGCGTGTTCATCTCCTGGAACATCGAGGACCGGATCAAAGAGTACTTCGTGCTGCTGATGGTCCTGGTCGTCGGCGTGTACGGCGTCTTTATGTCGCTGGACCTGTTCCTGTTCTTCGTCTTCTATGAGCTGGCCGTGCTGCCGATGTACCTGCTGATCGGCATCTGGGGCTCGACCCGCAAAGAGTACGGCGCCATGAAGCTGACCATCTACCTGATGGTCGGCTCGGCGATGATCATGGTCGGCATGGTGGCGGTCTAC
>DASWWB010000853.1:0-2101 GCA_036406115.1 Herpetosiphonaceae bacterium | reverse complement strand
GCGCAGCCCAGCGGGTGGCCCATGAACGTCGCGGTGTGGAGCGGCTCGCCCTCGACCCGCCAGGCCTCCATCAGCTCCGCCCTGCCGACGCAGGCCGCGAGCGGCAGCCCGCCGGTCATGCCCTTGCCGACGCAGATGAGGTCGGGGCGGACGCCGTCGTGGTCGACGCCCCAGAGCCGGCCGGTGCGGCCCCAGCCGGTGAAAATCTCATCGGCGATCAGCAGCGCGCCATGCTCGTCGCACAGCTGGCGCAGCCCGCGCAGCCAGCCGTCGGGCGGGACGATCTCGCCCTCGCGGCCCTGGACCGGCTCGACCAGCACGGCGCCGATCGGCGTCTCGCGCGGCGCGGCGAGCAGCGCGGCGACCTGCGCCAGCGACTCGGCGGCGCCGTCGCCGGAGCCGGGCCAGCGAAACGGATAGGGATAGGGCGCCCTGACGACATGCGGCGAGAGATGGGCCAGGAACGGGCTGCGGAAGGCGTCGCGGCTGGTCGGCGCCAGCGCGCCGAAGGTCAGGCCGTGGTAGGCGCCGCTGAAGGCCAGCACGCCGGGCCGGCCGGTCGCCAGCGCGGCGGTCTTGAGCGCGATCTCGACCGCCTCGGCGCCGCCGCCGGCCAGGAAGACCCGGCCGTCGTCGACCGGCGCCAGGGCGACGATGCGCTCGGCCAGCGCCACCCGCGCCTCGTGGGCGTAGACATCGCCCATCCCGTGCAGCAGCTGGGCGGCCTGGCGCTCGACCGCCGCCGCGACCCGCGGATTGCGGTGGCCGATGCCAGCCACGCCGAACGCGGCGGTCAGATCGACGAAGCGGTTGCCGTCGGCGTCGATGACATTGGCGCCCTCGGCCTCGGCCCAGACAATCCCGCCGGGCAGCGTCAGGCCGGGCGCCTCGGCCCGGGCCAGCCGCTCCAGCAGGGCCAGCGAGCGCGGCCCCGGCACGGCGGTGCGGATCTCGGGTGGCAGGGTGGCGAATTCGGTCATTGGCGTGGTTCCTCTTGGGATGGGCTATCAGCTGTCAGCTGTCAGCTATCGGGTCCAGTCAAGGGGGAGGCGGCCCTGAACTGGCGACAATCCAAGGCGCCAGGCTGGCGGCTAAAACGGGCCAGCGGACGCGCCTGGCGTCCGCTGGCGGGAATCGGCGGGGCTAGGCGTTGAGCCGGGCGCCGCAGTTGGGGCAGAAGGCCGAGCCGGCGGGCAGGCTGAAGCCGCAGCTGGTGCAGGCGTACATCCCGGCGTCGACCGGCTGGGGCGGCACGGGCGCCGACTCGGGGCCGGGCTGCGGGCCGGCGTAGTGGCCAGAGGGCGCGCCGTAGCCGCCCTGGGGCTGCTGCGGCGGCTGCGGGGCCGGATTGGGCAGGTGCAGCTCCGGCACGTACTGCTCGTTCTGGGCCCGCTCCAGCTCCTGCTGGGTCGCGACCAGCCGCTGCTGCAAATCGTTGACGATTTGGACCAGGCTGCCGATCTCCGGCGCGCTGATGTCGCCCTTGGCGTGCAGCTCGTAGGCGCGCTGGCCGAGCTGGCCGAAGTTGGTGTTGATCTGCTGCTGCAAATCGCCGACCTCGCCGCGCAGCCGATTGGTCTTTTGCAGCTTCTCGGCCTCGAACTTCACTCGGTCAGCGCCCTGCGAAATCGTCCCCTTCAAATTATCGAGAAACCCCATCGGTTGTCCTCCTTAAACGCACAGCTGCCGCTATTGTAGCAAAAACCAGCTAGATCTTCACGCCGTGTTCGTCGCAGACCCGCACCCAGCCCGGCCGGTCGACCAGGCGCCGGTAGAGCGGCGGCGGGATCGTCGCCGACTCGGCGCCGCCCTCGGCCGGCAGGCAGCGGCGAATCTCATCAGCCCGGCCCTCGCGGACCAGGCGCGGCCACTCGGGCTCGTAGAGCGCCACGCGGCCCAGCGCCACCAGCCCGGCGCCGTCGCGCAGCGGCAGCATGGCCTGCTCCGGCGTCTCGACCCCGCCGACGCCCATCAGCGGGATGCGCTCGCCGATCGCTTCGCGGATCAGCGGCAGCCGGCGCCGGGTGTCGGCGGGATCGCGCAGCGAGGGGCCGGCGTAGTCGCCCTGGGAGACGTGGAGAAAATCAAGCTCCAGCCCGGC
>DASWWB010000852.1:0-2478 GCA_036406115.1 Herpetosiphonaceae bacterium | reverse complement strand
GCCGCCCCGGCGATCGGCGATCTCGACGGCAACCAGACGCTTGAGATCGTCGTGCCCGGCGATGTCTACAACTGCGGCATCGGCGACCCGGCCGGCGATTTGTACTATCTGCCCTGGATCCTCAACCTCGACCGCACGCGCTGGAGCGCCGGCAGCTTCAACTGGACCGTCCTGCCCGCGCCGTCGCCCGGCTCCGGCCCCAAGAGCCAGAACTACGAGGTGATTGAAAACAGCGTGACCAACGCAGTCTTGGCCGACCTGGACAGCGACGGCCGCAAGGAGATCATCTACGCCGCCTACGACGGCCGGGTCCACGCCTACTGGCTCGACAAAACCCAGCACGGCTCCTGGCCCTTCGCGGTGCCCGGCGCCGGCATCCGTTTCGCCAGCGAGCCGGCGGTGGTCGATCTCAACAACGACGGCGCGGCCGAGGTGATCATCGCCTCCTGGCCCGAAAAGGGCGGCAATCGGCGCGGCCAGCTCCACATCGTGAGCGCCAGCGGCGTCCAGCTCCATGCGGTCGATCTGCCGGCGCCGGCGCTGGGATCGACCTGGAACGGCGGGCTTGGCGCGCCGACGGTCGCCAACATCGACGCCGATCCCGAGCTGGAGATTGTCGTCGGCACCTCGCACAGCGGCGTGGTAGCCTACGATGTCCCGGGCAGCGCCAACGCCCGCATGCTCTGGCCGACCGGCCGCGGCTCGTATGAGCGCACCGGCGAGGCCGGCGGGACGCCGTTCGCCCTGCTCAGCGCCCGCCAGCTGACCCAGCGCATCCAGCCCGGCCAGACCGCCACCTACGCCCTCGATGTGCCGGCCGAGGCCTCGGTCGCGATCAGCGCCGTCGTCCCGGCCGATCTGAGCTACGATCTCCAGCCGGGGACGGTCAGCGGCCCGGGGCAGACGCTGCTGTCCGTCACCGACACCAGGGGCGAGCCGCGCGCGCCCGGCCAGTGGTACAGCCCGACGGTGACCGCCACCGCCGCCGGCCGCACGCAGACCATCACGCTGCGCCTGCTGGTCGACGGCTCCAGCCTCGCGCTGCCGGTGGTGCGCCGCTAAGCACCGGCATTGATGATTTTAATTTTACATAATGAAAGGACGCTATGAAAGCGTTTGTTTTCCTATGCCTGCTGCTCGTCGCGCTCGCCGGCGCGCCGACCGCCACCCAAGCGGCGCCGACCGTGACCTATGAGGTCGGCCCCGGCCGCCAGTACGCCCGCCTCTCGCAAGTCGCGCCGCTGGTTAGCCCCGGCGACCTGGTGCTGGTCTATGGCAACGGTGCGACGCCCTACGAGGAGGCGCAAAAAATCCTGTTCGACCGCCCGGGCACGGCGGCCAACCCGATCACGATTCGCGGCGTGCGGGTCAACGGGCGGCGGCCGATTCTCTCCAGCCCGGCGTCGATCACGGTGGAGTTCGGCGCCAACCACTATGTCTTCGAGGGCTTCGAGGCGACCGGCACGACTGGCAATCACCGCGTGCTCTATCATCACGCCGACAACATCAAAATCCGCGACACGCTCATCCGCGACTGCCCGGGCAACGGCCTGCTGGGTGCCGACGAGGATTCGGGCTCGCTGCTGCTCGAGTATGTCGAGGTGACGAACTGCGGCAGCGGCACCTTCGAGCACGCGATCTACATGGCCACCGGCCTGCCGGGCGCGGTCTTCCGCATGCAGTTCTGCTACCTGCACGACAACAAAGGCGGCAACGGCGTCAAGAGTCGCGCCAACCGCAACGAGATCTACTACAACTGGATCGAGGGCTCGTTCTATCACGAGCTGGAGCTGATCGGCCCCGACGACGGCACCGGCGGCACGCCCGAGTCGCCGCGCGAGGACTCGGACGTGGTCGGCAACGTGCTGATCAAGCGCCAGGATTTCCCGGTGATCGCGCGCTTCGGGGGCGATGGGACCGGCCAAACCTGGGGGCGTTATCGCTTTGTGAACAACACGGTGATCCTCCAAGCCGCCAACGCCACCGTCATCCGCGCCTTCGAGGGGATTGAGAGCCTGGAGCTGCACAACAATGTTTTCGCCAACGCGGCGGGCGGCGGCGTCAACTTGGTGCGCACGGTCGAGGCGGAGTGGCGCAACGGCGAGGCGATCGGCGGCAGCCGCAACTGGATCCCGACCGGCTCGACGATCCCTGCCGGGCTGACCCAGACGGTCCAGGGGACGAATCCCAGCTTCACGAACCTGGCGGGCAACGATCTGCGCCCGCAGGCCGGCAGCCCGCTGGTCAACGCCGGCAGCGACGCCCCGGCCACCCTGCCGGCCCATCCCTTCCCGACGCCGCTGTTTCCCGCCGGCTACCAGCCGCAGCGGACCCAGGTCGCGCCCGGCGCGGCGTTGGTGCGGCCGCGGGTCGGGATCACCGACATCGGCGCGTTCGAGATCGGGGTCCCGCCGACGCTGAGCCTGCGGCGCTTCCTGCCGGCGGTCCTGCGCTAGCCTGGCGGGGCGGGCGGGTGCG
>DASWWB010000851.1:0-2077 GCA_036406115.1 Herpetosiphonaceae bacterium | reverse complement strand
ACGCCGCGCCCTCGCGGCAGCAACCCAGCCTGGGCGGAGCAACCAGGGCCAGCGCCCGGAACCGCGCGGAGCCCCCGCCCCGCGCGCAGCGAACACGCGAGCCGCCGCCCGGAGCCTCCCCGGGCGGCGGCCGGCGCCCTTAGACGACGAACTTGCCATCCTTGGCGAACAGCACGCCGTCGACGTAGACCTCGCCGCCCTGGCGCAGGTCGCACACCATGTCCCAGTGCAGCGCCGACTGATTCAGGCCGCCGGTCTCGGGATAGGCGGCGCCGAGCGCCATATGGACCGTGCCGCCCATCTTCTCATCGAACAGGATGTTGCGCGTGTACTTGCGGACATTGGGATTGTTGCCGAAGGCGAACTCGCCCAGCCGGCGGGCGCCCTCGTCGAGGTTCAGCATCTGCTCCAGGTACTCCTGGCCGCTCTGGGCCGTCGCCTTGACCACCGCGCCGTCCTCGAAGGTCAGGCGCACGTCCTCGACCTGGCGGCCGCCGAAAACGGCCGGGAAGGAGAAGCGCACCGTGCCGTTGACCTTGGTCTCCTCGGGGCCGGTGAAGAACTCGCCGTCGGGGAAATTGCTGTCGCCGGCGCAGTTGATGAAGCGCCGCCCGGCGACGCCGAGCGTCAGATCGGTGCCGTCGCCGACCAGGCGGATCTCGCGCTTGCCCTCCAGGTAATCGACCAGCCGCTGCTGCTCGGCCTGGAGCTTGCGCCAGCTGGCGACGGGATCGGCGTCGTTGAGGAAGCAGGCGTCGTAGACGAAATCCTCGAAATCAGACAGGGACATGTCGGCGTCCTGGGCGAAGGCCTCGGTGGGGAACAGCGTGACGCACCAGCGCAGGCTGCCCTCGGCCGAACGGCGCATGAAGGTCGACATCAGCTCGCGGCGGGCGCCCTGGGCGATCGCCTGGCGGGCCGGATCGACGCCCGACAGATCGCGGGTGTTGGTGGCGGCGTCGATCGAAATCCGCACGTCGGCCTGCTCGCTGGCGAAACGGTCGAACGGCGAGATCCAGCGCAGCTGCTGCTCCGAGGCGTGGGTGTAGCGCACCCGGTCCAGCGCGGCGCCCATATCGACCATCGGGTAGGCGCCGGCCTGGAGGATCGCGCGGTACAGCTCCTCGATCAGCGGCATCGCCACGGCCTGAGTGCGGATAACGACCACTTCTTCCGGCTTGATGTTCAGCGAGTACGAAACCAGCGTGTCGGCCAACTTGGCCAGCCGTGGATCTGCCATCGAGAGCGCTCCTTTGCGATGATTCGGCGGATAGTGTAGCACATATAGGCTGAGGCGCGAACAGAGAAAGGATCAGGGGCCAGGGGCCAGGCCGGACCGAGCGGATAGACAAGGGATCAGGGGCCAGGGGCCAGGCCGGACCGAGCGGATGCGGGCGCCACTGTTGCGCGGCAGCGCCACGCGATCGCCCCAATCGGCCTGATCCCTGACCCCTGACCCCTGACCCCAAAACCTAAGCGGTGAGCTGCTCCAGCTTGTCGAGCAGGCTGCTGAAGGTCGTCATGGCGCGCTGGACCGGCTCGGGGGTGGTCATATCGACGCCGGCGCCGCGCAGCAAGTCGATCGAAGATTTGGACGAGCCGCCGCGCAGGAACTCGACGTAGTGGCCGGCGGCCGCGTCGCCCTCCTCGAGAATCTTGTCGGCCAGCGCCAGGGCGGCGGAGATGCCGGTGGCGTACTGGTAGACATAGAAGGAGCGGTAGAAGTGGGGGATGCGCGCCCACTCCATGGTCAGCTCGTCGTCGATCACCAGCTCGGGGCCGTGGTACTGCTCAAGCAGGCCGCGGTACATCGCCGACAGGCTGTCGGCGGTGAGGGCCTGGCCCTGCTCGGCCATGCGATGGGCGTTCAGCTCGAACTCGGCGAACATCGTCTGGCGCAGCAGCGTCGAGCGGATATCGTCGATCTGCTGGACCACCAGCTCCAGCTGGAGATCCTTGTCGTCGTTGGCCTTGAGCATGTGCTCGGCCAGCAGCGCCTCGTTGAGCGTCGAGGCGACCTCGGCCACAAAGAGCGTGTAGTGGCCGTAGGCGTAGGGCTGGGTTTTGCGGGTGAAAT
>DASWWB010000850.1:0-4946 GCA_036406115.1 Herpetosiphonaceae bacterium | reverse complement strand
TGCCGCTGGCCTGCTGGCTGCTCTGGCGCCAGACCGCCGCCGGCCCCTGGCGCGAGCGGGCGCGCCTGGCCGCCCCGCTGCTCGGCTTGGTCCTGGGCGGCTTCCTCGTCGGCGCCGGCCCGCAGATCGTCGTCAACCTGCGCGACACCGGCCAGCCGTTCTACAGCCAGCAGGCCAAGAACATCTGGCTGGCGGTCTACGGCAACACCGAGTTCCGGCGCTGGGACGAGGAGCGCAACGACATTTCGCTGTTCGAGGTGATCCGGCGCGATCCGCCGCGCTTCGCCGCCAGCTGGTGGGGCAATCTTGTCGCCTTCAGCGGGAGCGGCGGGGCGCGGGCCGATGAGTTCGAGCGGGCGGTGCAGCTGCGGCTGCTGGCGTGGCCGCTCAATCTGCTGGCGCTGGCGGGACTGGCGCGCTGGCTGCTGCGGCGGCGCGCTGATCCGGCCGGCGCCGCGCTGCTGCTGTGGGCGCTGCTCTACGTGCTGGGGGTGACCGTCGGCTTTTTGCTGCCGCGCTTTATGCTGCCGCTCAGCCCAATCTACGCGATCGCTGCGGCGGCGCTGCTGGCCGACGGGCTGCGGCGGCTCGATCGCCTTGAGTTCGGGCGGCGCGTGGCGCTGGCGGGACTGGCGGTCGCGGCGCTGGCGGGGCCGCAGGCGCTGGCCGGCGCCGGCAACGTCCTGGCAGGCCAGGTTCCCGCCGAGCTGGCGATCGCGGCGGCGGTCGAGGCCCAGGTGCCGCCAGGCGCGCCAATCGCCGCCAAGGTCGATCCGCGCACCGCCCTGCCCGAGTACTCGGCGATCGCCCATCGCCTGGCGAGCGTGGCGGCGCCGACGCTGGATGATCGATGGCTGGTCTGGGAGGGCGAGCCGCCGCCGGGCTGGCAGGCCGTGGCGCGCTCGGGGCCGCTCGGGCTGTACCGGCGCTGAAAAGGGCCGTGGTACAATGGCGCCGGAGGATTCGATGAGCGCTACCCTTGATGTGCAGCCTGCGGCGGTGGCGAATGGCGCCAATCCGTGGCCGTTCGCGCTGAGCATTGTGATTCCGGCCTTCAACGAGGGCCATAAGATTGGCGAGATTGTCGGTCGCATCCGACGCGACTATCCCTACGCCGAGCTGATCGTCGTCGACGACCATTCGAGCGACGACACTGCGGACCAGGCCGAGCGGGCCGGCGCCGCGGTCATCCGGCGCCCCTACAACATTGGCAACGGCGCCGGCGTCAAGACCGGCGTGCGGGCAGCCTCGGGCGAGGTGGTGGTGATTATCGACGGCGATGGCCAGCACGATCCCGCCGATATCGGCCGGCTGCTGGCGCTGATCGGCCCCTACGATATGGTGATCGGCGCCCGCTCGCGCTCGGGCCAGCAAAACTGGATCCGCTGGCTGGGCAACGCGGCGATCAACCGCCTCGGCTCCTACCTGACGGGCATGGAGATGAAGGATCTGACGTCGGGCTTCCGGGCCTTCCGCCGGCCCATCCTCATGCACTACCTGCACCTGCTGCCCAACCAATATTCGTGGCCGACGACCAGCGCGCTGGCCTTCGCCAAGGGCGGCTACCACGTGCGCTTCGAGCCGATCGAAATGCGGCGGCGCCAGGGCGGCCAGTCGCACCAGAAGCTGTTCAAAAACGGCTTCAAGTTCGCCACGATCATTTTCCGCATCGTGAGCCTGTTCAATCCGCTGCGGGTGTTCGCGCCGGTCTCGGGGCTGTTCCTGCTGCTGAGCCTGGTCTCGTACCTGCTCAGCGTCGCCAACAACGGCGGGGTGTTCCATATGCCGCCCACCGCCATGCTGGCCTTTATCTCGGCCCTCTTTTTCTTTATGTTCGGGCTGCTGGCCGAGATGATCGCCGCGCTGCGCCTGGAACGGTATCGGGATTAATTGATGAAAACGCTCCTCCGCTGGGCGCTGGCGCTGCTTGGCCCGGCGATCCTGGCGATTTTTCTGCTGACGAACGATCTGCGGGCGGTCTGGGCCAGCCTACGGGCCACCGACCCGCTGCTGTTCGGCCTGTCCGCCGTGCTGGTCGTGCCGTTTTTGCTGGCCAAGGGCTGGCGCTGGCAGCTCGTGCTCCAGGCCTGGGAGATTCGCATCCCGGTGGTCTTCGCCACGCTGCTCTACACGCTGGGGATTTTCGTCGGCTCGGTGACGCCGGGCCAGGGCGGCGACGCGGTCAAGGCCTGGTACCTGCGCCGCGACGGCCATCCGCTCGGCCCCAGCCTGCTCTCGATCATCGTCGACCGCTTCTTCGACGTGGCGATCATGGGCCTGATCGCCGCCAGCGGCCTGTATTTCTACCGCTCGTTCCTGACCGACGAGCTTGAGCTGGTGATTGTGCTGTCGCTGGCGCTGCTGGTGGCCGGCATCGCCATCCTGGCCAGCGCCAAGCTGCGGCGCAAGCTGGTGTCGTTCCTGGGCCGGCTGGTGCCGGGGCGGCTGCGCGAGCTGGCCGCCAGCACCGGCCTGCGCGACCGGGTGCTGGCGATGTCGCCGCTGCGGATCGCCCAGCTGGTGCTGGTGTCGTTCGTGACGCTGGGCTTCACCTTTGTCCGCCTGTTCCTGGTGTTTCTGGCCGCCGATCTGTGGATCGACATCGGCCCGTACCTGGCGCTGATCGCGATTGTGGCGATTGTCAGCGTCTTTTCGGTGGCCGGCATCGGCACCCGCGACGCCGCGATGGTGCTGATCCTGACCGGCCTGGCGGCGAGCGGCCAGATGACCTACCGCGACGGCAGCCCGATCCCGCCCGGCCAGGCCGGCGCGCTGGCGATCAGCCTATCGACCCTGTTCCTGATCCTGAATATCATCAATGTGCTGCTGGGCTTCCTGGTGACGCTGCGCTATCCGCTGGCGGACGCGCTGGCGCCGGGCAGCCGGGCGGCGATTGAGCAAGCGTGAGGACGCCATGAGCGAGCAATTCTTCTGGACGATGCCGATCGAGGTCCGCTGGCGCGACCTTGACGGCCTGGGCCATGTCAACAACGCGGTCTATCTGACCTACTTCGAGTCGGCGCGCTGCGCCTACGCCCTGGAGCTGCTGGAGGGCAAGCGGCTGGAGGACATCACCTTCATCCTCGGCGAGAGCACGATCCGCTACCTCAAGCCCGCCCATTTCGGCGATGATCTGATCATCGGGACGCGGGTGGAGCGAATCGGCACCAAAAGCTTCGTGCTGGCCTACGAGCTGCGCCGCCAGGGCGAGCTGATCTGCGCCGGCTCCAGCACCCAGGTCTGGTACGACTACCCGGCCGACCGCTCGATCCCCATCCCCGACAGCTTCCGCCAGCGCGTGGCCCAGGTCCAGGGCGCGCCCGCCGGCAGCTAAATCCCCGCATCCAACCGCCCGCCGGCGGCCGAGCTTCGGCCGCCGGCGCTGTTTCGGGAGCATGCCATGACTGACTCCGAGCGTGTCGACTCCCAGCCTGCCGAGCCGCGGCGAGTTTGGCGCTGGCGGGCGCTGGCCTTCGATCAGCTGATGATCGTGGTGGTGCTGGCGCTGATCTGGGCGTTTGTCAGCGTGGTGCCGCTGCCGCCCAACGATCTGTGGTGGCACATGGCCGCCGGCCGCGAGATGATCGAGAGCGGCGAGCTGCTGCGGACCAATCAGTGGGCCTATGGAGTGGCCGCCGACGCGCCCTACGTCTATCAGAGCTGGCTGAGCGAGATTCTGCTCTACGGATTTTGGCGGCTGGGAGGCGTGCCGCTGCTGGCGCTGGCCCGCGCGCTGGCGGTCGTGGCCGGCTACGGCCTGATCGCCTGGCTGGCCTGGCGCCGGACCGGCAACGGCCGCGCGGTGGCGCTGGCGCTGATCCTGGCGGCGCTGGTGGGTTGGGAGAACTGGACGCTGCGGCCGCAGACGCTGGCGCTGGTGCCGGGGGCGGCGTTCGCCTTCGTGCTGGCCGAGGTCGTCGCCGGCAGGCTGGGGCCGCGCTGGCTCTGGCTGCTGCCGGGAATCATGGTGGCGTGGGTCAATCTGCACGGCTCGTTCGCGCTGGGAGCGGTGCTGCTGGCCATGGCCTGGCTGGCGGCCGGCGTCCGGGCGCTGCGCACGCCCTACGTCGCCGGCGAGCCGGCCTGGCGGGCCTGGAAATGGCTGACAATCTGCGGCGCGGCGACGGCGCTGGCGCTGCTGGCCAATCCGCTGGGCAGCGGCATCGGCGGCTACGTGCAGATGATGCTGGGCAACCAGCCGCTCCAGCGCTGGTTCCAGGAGTGGCAGCCGCCGCGCAACACGCTGGACCTAGCCCGCACCGGCTTCTGGTTTTTCACCCTGCTGCTGCTGATCGCGGTGCTGATGGCCTACGCGCCGCGCCGGCCGCGCCTGGGCGACGTGCTGGCCTACTGCGCGCTGGCCTGGCTGGGCATCGGCGGCATCCGCTACGCGATGTGGTTCGGCCTGCTGCTGTGCCCGTTCCTGGCTGAATTGCTGGCCCAGCGCATGGCCGCCCCGGTCGATCGGCCGGCGCCGCGCGGCCTGGCGGCGCTCTGCCTGGGGCCGCTGGCGCTGCTCGTGGTGGCGCTGCTGCCCTGGTTCGTGCCGCGTTGGCGCCCGAGCGATGTGTCGTCGCCCAGCGAGCCGGCCGCCGCGCTGCTCGCCTTCCAGACGCCGATTGGGGCCGTCGATTGGCTGGAGCGCAACCCGATCGCCGGCCGGCTGTGGTCGGAGCTGGACGCCAGCAGCTATGTGATCTGGCGGCTGCCGGGCCGGCATGTGATGGCCGACCAGCGGGTCGAGCTGTTCCCGGCGGCGGTCTGGGAGGATTTCATCGCGATCAACGAGGGCGGGGCGCGGACGCTGCCGCTGCTGGACGACTGGCAAATCAGTTACATGCTGCTCGACCCGCAGTACCAGCCGAAGCTGACCCAGCTGATGGGCGGCGCGCCGGGCTGGTGCGAGCGCTACCGCGATCCGCGCTCGGTGATTGTCGCCCGCTGCC
>DASWWB010000849.1:0-1821 GCA_036406115.1 Herpetosiphonaceae bacterium | reverse complement strand
ATCGGGAGCTCCTTATCTAGCGGGCGCCGGCCAGCGCCACGGCGGGATTGCGCGGATCGAACTGGCGCTGGTCGAGGGTCACGGCGAAGGGCTGCATATCGTCGGGCACGGCGAGGCCCAGCTCGCCGGCGACCTCGGCGTACAGGTCGCGCAGGATGAGCCGCTCGGCGACGGCGGCGTAGTCGGGCGCCGCCGCCAGCAGGCCGAAGCGGACGTACTGGGCCATGAACCAGATCGCGTGGGAGCGCTGGGGCGCGTTGACCTGGCCGCCGCGATGGAACAGCATCGCGCGCCCGGCGTCGAACGAGCGGGAGCCCAGGCCGGCGCCCAGCTCGTACTGGCCCAGCAGCCGGCCCGCCAGCGCCTCGGCCGGCGCGTTGACGTAGGCCGGGCCGCTCAGTACCGCCGCCGCCTCGGCCCGGTGATCGAGATCATCCAGCCACTGCGAGGCCTCGATGATCGCCAGCATCAGCTTTTTCAGATCGGCCCGGCGCCGCTCGGCGAACTGCGGGTTGGCCACCAGCGCCTTCTCCGGGTGGCCGTCCCACAGATCCTGGCTGGCCAGCACCGTCGCGCCGATGCCCTCCTTGACCGCCACGCCGTTCCAGGGCTCGCCGACGCAGAAGCCGTCCATCTCGCCGACCCGCATGTTGGCGACCATCTGCGGCGGCGGGATCGTGATCAGCTTGACCTCATCCTGGCCGACGCCGCCGGCAGCCAGCCAGTAGCGCAGCCAGATATCGTGGGTGCCGCCGGGAAACGTGGCGGCGAAGGTCGGCGTTTTGCTGGCCTTGAGCGCGTCGACCGCCGCCTTGAGCCGGGCCGGCTCGCCGTAGCCCAGGGCGTCGGCCAGCTCGCTGCGCAGCGTCAGGCCCTGGCCGTTGCTGTTGAGCACCATCGCAATCTTCAGCTCGCTGCCGGCCCGGCCGCCGATCCCGGCGTGGACCGAAAACGGCATGCCGAACAGGCAGTGGGCGGCGTCCAGGTCGCCGGTCAGCAGCTTGTCGCGCACGTTGGCCCACGAGGCCTCCTTGACCACCTCGACCTTGAGGCCGTGCTTGGCGTACAGGCCGAGTTTGTCGGCCATCACCACCGAGGCGCAGTCGGTCAGCGGGATGAAGCCAATGCGGATGGGCCGGTCGCCGGCGTCGGAGCCGCCACCGCAGCCGCCCAGCGCCAGCGCGCCAGCAGCGCCGGCCGCCGCCCGCAGGAAGCCGCGCCGGCTGATCGGAGTCGTGTGTTTATCTGTCATCGCGGATCTCCTTCAGGCCGGCTGGCCGACGTAGGCGGCGAGCTGATTGACCATCTGACCCATGAACGGATTTTGCGGCATCACCGCGACGGAGATCCCGGCCTCGCGCAGGGCGGCGGCGCACGTCGGCCCGACCGCCGCCACCGGGATGCGGTTGAGGGCGGCGATCAGCGCCTCGCGCTGGCCCAGCAGCCCGGCGATCTGGAGCAGATGGCGCAGCTGGACCTGGGTCGTGAAGGCGATCGCGTCGAGCTGATCGCGCAGCAGCGCCCGGATCAGCTCGACCAGCGGCGTGTGGTCGTCGGGCAGCTGCCACTCGTAGACGCTCAGCTCATGGACGGCGGCGCCGCGCCCGGCCAGATACTCCGACAGCGGGGCGTTGCGCTCGCCATAGTTGAGCAGCGCGGCGCCGCGCCCGGCGACCGCCAGCCCGTCCAGCGCGGCGAGCAGATCGGCGGTGGTGTAGGGCGACGGGGCCGCGATCCGCGCCGACAAGCCGAGCCGGGCCAGGGCGGCGGCCGGCTTGGGGCCGCGGCAGACCAGATCGGCGCCGCGCAGGCCTGCGATCA
>DASWWB010000848.1:0-7565 GCA_036406115.1 Herpetosiphonaceae bacterium | reverse complement strand
ACGGCAAGGAAGATTTGCAGGCGACCTCGGACGCGCTGATCGACCGGCAGCTCGAGCTGCTCAAGGACGCCACCGACGCCGAGGTGGTCTTCCAGCCCTCGGACCCCGAGGCCAACGACACCTACGCCGCCGACAGCGCGGTCGTCGATCTGGCCTGGACGCTCGGCCACGTGGTGGTCCACGCCACCGCCTCATCGGAGGAGGGCGCCGCCGTCGCCCTGACGCTGGCCCGCGGCATCGAGACCAAGGAGCGCTCGCGCTACGAGACGCCTTGGGAGACCGTCACCACGATCGCCCAGGTCCGCGCGCGGCTGGAGGAGAGCCGCCGCATGCGCAACGCGATGTTCGACGCCTGGCCCGACGCGCCCAACCTGGAGATCACCCAGGACTACATCCCGCGCTTCGGCCCGATGAACGCCATCGCCCGCTGCACGCTCGGCCTCTGGCATGAGCAGGGCCACGTCAACCAGATCGAGGAGATCCTGCGCCAGGCGTCCGCCGCCGCCGCCTAGTCCGCCTTGCGACCGATGGCGCGCTCCGGCGCGGCGAGTACACTGGCGGCATTGAATTTCCGGAGGATTTTGGGCATGCTTTCTCGCACCATGGCGACGATCCACGAGCGCAAAGGCTATATCCAGGGGCGCACATAGCATAGCTGCGCCCAAAATCCGAACGATAGAAACAGTGACGATCGTGGGCCAGTATGGCCCACGATTTTTTATGTCCCGCGCCAGCTGGCCCCCAAGGAGGAACCCGTGATTCTGGTTGGCATCAATGGCATCAGCAAGGTCTTCGGCGGGCGGACGATTCTGCAAGGGCTGGATTGGGAGATCGGCGAAAAGGCGCGGATCGGCTTGGTGGGCGCGAACGGCGCCGGCAAGTCGACGCTGCTGAAGATCGTCGCCGGGACGGAAGACGTGCAGGCCGGGGCGGTCACCAGGCGCCGCGGCCTGCGCACGGCCTATCTGCCCCAGCAGATCACCGGCGACGATCGCCGGCCGATGGAGACGGTGCTGGCGACCCGCACCGACCTCGCCGAGCTGAACGGCGCGATCGCCGCCTGCGAGCAGGAGCTGGCCGACCCGGCGGTCGCCGGCGACATGGAGCGGCTGGGCAAGGTGCTGGAGCGCCACGCCGCGTTGCTGGAGCGCTTCGAGGCCGCCGGCGGCGCCATGGCCGAGAACGAGGCCCGCGGCCACCTGATCGCCCTCGGCCTGGAGCCCGACGCCTTCGAGCTGCCGACCCGCGTCCTCAGCGGCGGCCAGCGCAAGATC
The DNA here is from genome assembly GCA_036406115.1 of Herpetosiphonaceae bacterium. GTDB lineage: Bacteria > Chloroflexota > Chloroflexia > Chloroflexales > Herpetosiphonaceae > DASWWB01. The sequence goes on along the minus strand of DASWWB010000848.1, from coordinate 6,291 downwards.
ATCGCCCTGGCCGGCTGCCTGGCCCAGCGCCCCGACCTGCTGCTGCTCGACGAGCCCGAGACCCATCTCGATCTCCATCACCGCCAGCAGCTGGAGGCGATGGTCCGCGAGTTCGGCGGCGCGGTGATTATCATCTCCCACGACCGCTACCTGCTCGATGAGACCGTCAGGCAGATCGCCGAGCTGGAGGGCGGCAGGATCAAAACCTGGGAGGGCAACTACTCAAGCTACGCCGTCCAGCGCGAGCTCGCGCTCCAAAAGCAGGCCCAGGACTTCGCCTCGCAGCAGAAGGAGATCGCCCGGCTGGAGGAGGCGATCAAGCGCTTCCAGCTCTGGGCCTCGGTTTTCGAGAACGAGCGGTCGGCGCGCCAGGCCCGGGTCAAGCAGATGCAGATCGACAAGATGGACAAGGTCGAGAAGCCGGTGCTGGAGCGGCGCAAGATGGGCCTGGCGCTGCGCTCGGGCGCCCGCGGCGGCCAGAAAATCGTCGAGCTGCGCAACGTGAGCATGGCGTTCGGCGACGATCTGGTGCTGCTGGGCCTGGAGCACACCATCTGGCGCGGCGAGCGGGTCGGCATCGTCGGGGCCAACGGCGCCGGCAAGAGCGTGCTGGGCCGGCTGATGATGGGCCTGCTGGAGCCGACCGAGGGCCTGGTCTGGCGCGGGCCGGCGATCAGCATCGGCTATTTCGCCCAGGGCGTCGAGAACCTGGACCACAGCGCGACGCCGATGGAGGCGGTGCGGCTGGCGAAATCGATGTATGAGGGCCAGGCGGTGGCGTTCCTGGGCAAGTTCCTGTTCACCTACGAGCAGTGCCGCCAGCCGATCGGCACGCTGTCCGGCGGCGAGCGGGCGCGGCTCCAGCTGGCGCTGCTAATGCTTGAGCAGCCCAACTGCCTGATCCTCGACGAGCCGACCAACCATCTGGACATTCCGGCGGCCGAGGTGCTGGAGGGCGCGCTGGAGCGCTACGACGGCACGGTGATCGTCATCTCCCACGACCGCTACTTCCTTGACCGGGTGGTCGATCGGGTGCTGGCGGTCAACGACGGGGCGATCGCCGGCTACGAGGGCGGCTACAGCGCCTACGTCGAGCAGCTGGCCGCCGAGGCCAAGGCGCGCGAAGCGGCCAAACTGGCGGCCCTGGCCCGGCCCAAACCGGCGCCGGCCAAGGCCAAAGCCCACGCGGGAGGCAAACGGTGACAAGCATCCGCCCATTCAATCAGCAGCAAACCACCCGCCATCAGCCTGGCTGACGGTCGGCGGCGCGCGCTGCCCATCTCACCCGCCAGGCGCCGTGCCTGGCGGGTTTTCTTTGAGCTGCGGAGGATTTCGCAATGGACGCGACGGGATTGATCAAAGGGATCGTGCTGGGCTTTTCGGTGGCGGCGCCGGTCGGGCCGATCGGCGTGCTGTGCATCCGGCGGACGCTGGCCCACGGGCGGCTGGCAGGGCTGGTCTCGGGGCTGGGCGCGGCGACCGCCGACACGCTCTACGGCGTGGTGGCGGCCTCGGGCCTGACGCTCGTCGCGCGGCTGCTGCTGGACTACAGCGGCTGGCTGCGGCTGCTGGGCGGATTGTTCCTCTGCTACCTGGGGATCAAAACGCTGCTCAGCGCACCGGCGAGCGAAGCGGCGGCCCGGCCCGACGGCGGCTTGTGGCGCAACTATCTCTCGACGCTCGGCCTGACGCTGACCAACCCCTCGACGATTCTCTCGTTCCTGGCCATGTTCGCCGGCCTGGGCGCGCTCGACGGCCCGGGGGCGGCCTGGCTGCTGGTGATCGGCGTTTTCATCGGCTCGGCGGCCTGGTGGCTGATCCTCAGCGGCGGCGTCAGCCTGCTGCGCGCGCGGCTCGACGCCCGGCGCCTGCGGCTGATCAATCTCGCCGCCGGCCTCGTCGTCCTGGGCTTCGGCGTCGTGACGCTGGCGGGGATTTAACGCCCACCCCCGCCTCCCTGCGGAGAGATTCCCCTCCCCCGCCTCCCTGCGGGAGGAGCGAAAGGGGGCAATGCCCCCTTTCATCCCCCAAAGGCCGAAGGTGGGCGCTCTTTAGTTTCGGGCGCACAGGGCCGTCGCAGTTCGGTTATTGGTTCAATGTAACGGGTGAGAATGAGATATTTCCTGTAGCGACGGCTTCATCCCGCCAACCCCTCCGTAATCCCGTGGCCGGCCCTGACCGCTGATAGCCGACAGCCGATCGCCGCCCCCTGTGCCTTTGGTGACATGACTCGCGTCGCCGATCGCTGTAGACTGGAGATGCAACTCTGGACATGCGCAAGGAGCGGGTCATGAATCCTCCCTATCCGTCGTTGGAGCAGCGGGTCGAGCAGCTGGAGCGGGCCGTGGGCCAGCTGCAACAGGCGTATGGCATGCGAACGGCGCCGTCCCTGCCGCCCCTGGCGCCGCCCGGCCCATGGAGCGCGCCCGGGCCGCCGGCAGCCTATCCCGCCTATCCCGCCGCGCCGCCCGTTCTCGCAGCGCCGCCGCGCCAGCCCTTCGACCTGGCGCGCTCCGCCGAGTTCTGGCTCAACAAGCTGGGCATCGGCCTGTTTCTGCTGGGAATCATGTTTTTCTTCAAATATTCGATCGACCGGGGCTGGATCACGCCGGCGCTGCGGGTGCTGCTGGGCGGCGCGACCGGCGCCGGCTTCCTGGCGCTGGGGCTGCGGCTGCGGGCGCGGCGCATCCTGTCGCAGGCGCTGCTGGGCGGCGGGATCGCGATCCTGTACATCTCGACCTACGCCGCCTATCAGCTGTACGGCCTGATCGGCTACCCGGCGGCCTTCGGGGCCATGCTGGCGACGACGCTGGCCGGGTTCGGCCTGGCGATGCGCGAGAACCGGGCGGCGCTGGCGGTGATCGCCGCCGGCGGCGGCCTGGGCACCCCGTTCCTGCTCTACACCGGCGCCAGCAACGTGCCGGGCCTGGTCGCCTACACCACGCTGATGCTGGCGGGAATCGGCGCCGTCTACTTCTTCAAGGGCTGGCGCTCGCTGATCTGGCTCGCGTTCGCCGGCGCCACGGGCATCTGGCTGGCGGCGCTCGCCGATATCGGCTCCGGCCCGGCGCGGTTCGAGCGCTGGGCGCTCCAGGGCGGCGTGGCGGCGAGCTGGCTCCTGTTTTGGAGCATCCCGATCGCCTCGGCGGTGTGGCGGCGGGCGAGCGCTGACGCGGCCCAAGCCGACGATGAGACGATTGTGATGAGCGATGCGGGACGCTTCGGCCATCACGCCCACATCCTGTCGCTGCTGAGCGGGCTGTGGGGGCTGTGGCTGACGACGGCGGTCTGGAGCGCGACCCTGGGCCGCGACGGCGCCGGCTGGCTGGCGCTCGGCGCGGCGGCGCTCTACGGCCTGGTCGCGCTTGCGCTGCGCCGGGCCCGGGCCGGGGAAGATTTCGCCCACAGCCAGGGCTTCATCGCCGCCGCGCTGCTGGCGATCGCCATCGGCCTGCTGCTGCGGGACGGGGCGATGGTCGCGGCGCTGGCTTTGGAGGCGGCGGCGCTCCATCTGGCGGCGCGGCGGCTGGACAAACCGCTGGCGGCGGCGCGGCGGCTGGACGAACCGCTATGGGCGGCGGGCGGCCATCTGCTGGCCGCGCTGCTCGGCCTGCTGTTCCTCGGCCGGCTCCAGCCGCCGCCCTGGAGCCCGTTGGACAGCGTGCCGCTGCTCAACCTGGCGGCGCTGGGCGATCTGGCGGCGATCGTCCTGCTCGGCGGCGCGGGCTGGCTTCAGCGCGGGCGGGGCGCCGCCCTGGCCTACCGGCTGGGCGCCTACGCCGCCCTGCTCGGGCTGATCTGGCGCGAGTGGACCGTGGCCAACAACGCCCTGGTGACAGTCGGCTGGGGGCTGTGCGCGCTGGCGCTGCTCGGGCTGGCGCTGCGCCGATCCGACGAGCGGGCGCTCTGGGCCGCCGTGGCGACCATCGCCCTGGTGACCGCCAAGCTGTTCCTCCACGACCTGGTGGCGGTCGGCGCGCTGTGGCGCATGCTGCTGTTCCTCGGCTTCGGCGCCGTCTTCCTGGCCGCCAGCGCCTTCTTCCGCACCGCGTTCCGGCCGCCCGCCGACCAGGGCGGCTAGGGCGCCCCGATCCCGCTCCGATCCCGCGTTAGGACGCGGCGGCCATGCCCGGGCCGCCGCGTCCTGCTATAATTCCGCCGCAGCCGCGCCAGTGTGACCGGCTCTGTCACACGCGCCGGCTAGACTGGCTGGACACAGTGTTTGTGGAATCTAGAGCAACACGGGAGCAATCGCATGTCCGCACCTTCAGAGACCATCGCCCGCGCCGCCGAGCTGCGCGAGGAGCTGCGCCACCACAATCATCGCTACTACACGCTCGATGATCCGCTGATCAGCGACGCGCAGTACGACGCGCTGCTCAACGAGCTGCGGCGGATCGAGGCCGAGTACGCCGAGCTCTGCACGCCCGACTCGCCGACCCAGCGGGTGGGCGCCGCGCCGCTGAGCAAATTCCCCAAGGTGCGCCATCCCGTGCCGATGCTCAGCCTGGGCAACGCCTTCAACGCCGACGATCTGCGGGGCTGGAACGAGCGCGTCATGCGGCTGCTGGGCGAGGACGCCCGGCCCTGCTACGTGGTCGAGCCCAAGATCGACGGCCTGGCGGTCGCCCTGACCTACGTCGACGGCGTGCTGACGATCGGCGCGACCCGCGGCAACGGCGAGATCGGCGAGGATGTGACGCCCAATCTGCGGACCATCCGCACCGTGCCGCTGCGCCTCGCGGCCGCCGGCGGCCCGGCGCCTGCCAGGATCGAAGTCCGCGGCGAGGTCTATCTGCCCGTCCCCGCCTTCAACGAGCTGAACCGGCGCCAGGCCGCCGCCAACGACAAAGTCTTCGCCAACCCGCGCAACGCCGCCGCCGGCTCGCTGCGCCAGCTTGATTCGACCATCACCGCCGGCAGGCCGCTGCGCTTTTTCGCCTACGCCGTCGGCCCGTTCGAGGGCGTGGAGCTGCGCTCGCAGTGGCAGATGCTCAACACGCTCAAGGACTACGGCTTCAGCGTCAACCCGGACGCCCGGCGCTTCGAGGATTTCGAGGCCGTCGTCGCCTACTGCCACGAGTGGATGGAGCGCCGCGACGCGCTGGACTACGAGGTCGACGGCGTGGTGGTCAAGATCGACGATTTCAATCAGCAGCGCGGCCTGGGCGTGGTCGGCCGCGACCCGCGCTGGGCGATCGCCTACAAGTTCCCGGCCCGCGAGGAAACCACCACGCTGCTCGATATCGTGGTCAACGTCGGGCGCACCGGCAAGCTGATCCCCAACGCCGTGCTTGAGCCGGTCAGCCTAGGCGGCACGACGGTGCAGCACGCGACTCTCCACAACGCCGAGTATGTCATCAGCCGCGACATCCGCATCGGCGACCGGGTGGTCGTCAAGCGGGCCGGCGATGTCATCCCCTACGTGGTCGGCCCGCTGCCCGACGCCCGCGCCGGCCACGAGCAGCCCTGGGCGCCGCCGACCCACTGCCCGAAATGTGGACAACCCGTGGAAAAACTGCCAGATGAAGTGGATATCTATTGCGTAAATGTGGATTGCCCGGCGCAGCTCGCCCGCTCCGTCGAGCACTGGGCCAGCCGCGGCGCCATGGATATCGTCGGGATGGGCGACCGCCAGGCGGCGCAGTTCGTCGAGAGCGGCCTGATCCGCTGCATCCCCGACATCTACCGCCTGACCGCCGAGCACTTCGCGGAGCGCGAGGGCTACGGCGAGCGCCGGATCGCCAATCTGCTGGCGGCGATCGAGGAGTCCAAGCAGCGCCCGCTCGACCGGGTGATCGGCGCGCTGGGCATCCGCGGGATCGGCAGCGTGGCGGCGACGGATCTGGCGCGCCACTTCCGCTCGCTGGCGGCGCTGGCCGACGTGACCGCCGAGCAACTACTGGACGTGCCGAACATCGGCCCCAACACCGCCCAGTCGATCATCGACTACTTCGCCGCCCCGGCCAACCGCCAGCTGATCGCCGACCTGCGCGAGCTGGGCGTGCGCTCCGAGGCCGAGCCCGACGCCGCCCCGGCGGGCGACGCGCTGGAGGGCAAGGTCTTTGTCATCACCGGGACGCTCGACGGCATGAGCCGCGAGGACGCCCAGGCGCTGATCGAGGCACAGGGCGGCAAAGTCACCGGCAGCGTCTCCAAGAAGACCGACTACCTGCTGGCGGGCGCGGCGGCCGGCTCCAAGCTGGCCAAGGCCCAGAGCCTCGGCGTGCCGGTGCTCGATCTGGCCGGCCTGCTGGCGCTGCTCGGCCAGTAGCGGCGCATCATTTTGGC
>DASWWB010000847.1:0-2391 GCA_036406115.1 Herpetosiphonaceae bacterium | reverse complement strand
GAGATCGACAGCCTGCTGGGCTTCGACATGGGCGACGGCGACGACTCCGAACGGAGCGGCATCCGCGCCATCATCAACTCGGCCCTGGTGTCCTACGAGCGTCTGCCGATGCTCGAGATCGTCTTCGACCGCCTGGTGCGGCTGATGACGACGTCCTTGCGCAACTTCACGTCCGACAACGTCGAGGTCAGCCTCGACACGATCAGCTCGATCCGTTTCGGCGACTATCTGAACTCCATCCCCCTGCCGGCCATCCTGGCGGTGTTCCGGGCCGAGGAGCTGGACAACTACGGCCTGCTGACGGTCGACAGCAATCTGATCTATTCGATCGTCGATGTTCTGCTGGGCGGGCGTCGCGGCACGGCGGCCCTGCGGATCGAGGGGCGGCCCTACACCACGATCGAGCGCGTGCTGGTGCAGCGGATGGTCGAGGTCATCCTGAACGACGCGCGCCAGGCCTTCGAGCCTCTGACCCCCGTCCACTTCAACCTGGACCGGCTGGAGACCAATCCGCGCTTCGCCGCCATCGCGCGCCCGGCCAACGCCGCCATCCTGGTCAAGCTGCGCATCGACATGGAAGACCGCGGCGGCCGGGTCGAGCTGCTGCTGCCCTATTCGACGCTGGAGCCCATCCGCAAGATGCTGCTGCAGCAGTTCATGGGCGAGAAGTTCGGCCGCGACAACATCTGGGAAGGCCACCTGGCCACCGAGCTCTGGACCACGGAAACCGAGGTCCGCTGCGTGCTGGACGAGCAGCAGATCCCCCTGTCCAAGGTGCTGGACCTCAAGGTCGGCGACACCCTGATGCTGAACGCCACGCCGGAGTCAGAGGTCTCGATCCGCGCCGGCTCCATTCCGTTGACGACCGGCAAGATGGGCCGCAGGGGCCAGCACATCGCCGTCCGCGTTGAAGGCCCCATCACCACCGACGCCGCCGCCCGCATCTCCAGAGGGAACAGCTGATATGACCGGCATCATCCTCGACTCCATCCTCATGCTGCTGCTCGTCGCGGCCATCGGCTACGGCATCAAGCTGGAGAAGAAGCTGAAGGCCCTGCGCGAGGGGCAACTGGCCTTCGCTGGCGCCGTGAGCGAGCTGAACTCGGCCGCCGGGCGCGCCGAGCAGGCGCTGGCGACGCTGCGCGCCTCGGGTCACGAAACCGACCTCCTGCACGACCGCATCATCAAGGCCCGCGCCGTGAAGCAGGAGCTGGAGGTGCTGATCGCCCGCGCTCCGGCCGGCCTGCCGCCGCGCTCGGCCCCATCGCAGTCTCAGGTCGAGGCGCGCGAGGAGCCGGTGCTGGAGCTGAACACGCCGACGTCGCAGGTCTCGCCGCTGCTGGACGACGAGTCGCGCGCCCGCCGCATGGCCTCGCTGATGGAGCGGATCGAGGGCGCTCGCGCCGTGATGAAGGCCCCGGCGGCGCGTCCTGCCGCCGCCGCTCCGGTCGCCGCTGAGAGCTTCGCCCCGGTGCGTCAGGCCATGGCCGCTAACCATGCTGCGCAACAGAGCCTAAACCGCGCCCGTCGTAGCCTGGACGAAGATCTTTTCGCTGCATGATGCTTTTTTAGACCCCTATGCCTGACGCGCGGCGTCAGGCGACTTGAGGGGATCATTTTTCTTGCCCTATGCCTGACGCGCGGCGTCAGGCGGCTTGAGGGCGCCGACGACCCGAGTTGACCGATGAGCAAGCTGCCCCGCCTTCTGCCCCTGATCGCCATCGCCATCGGCGGGGTCGTGGCCGTGCGCGCGGCGGGCGTGGCGCCGGAGCTGTTCCAGGGCGCGACGGCCTGGGCCCAGGAGGCTGTGGCCGCCGAGACGCCGGGCGAGGGCGGGGGAGCGGCCGCCGCCAAGCCCGCGCCCGCCGTCTGCGCCCTGACGCCGGAACAACTGGCCCAGCAGGCGGGGATTTCCCCGGCTGAACTGCGCATCATCCAGTCCCTGTCCAAGCGCCGGGACGCCCTGGACGCGCGCGACGCCGACTTCGCCACCACCCTGCCGCTGATGGTCGCCGCCGAGCAGAAGCTGGACGCCAAGCTGCAGGCGCTGGAAGCCCTCAAGGGCGAGATCGCTGCCCTGGTCGGCCAGGTCGACGAGAAGGAAAAGGCCGAGACGGATCGTCTGGTCGCCGTCTATTCCGCCATGCGGCCCAAGGAGGCGGCGGCCGTCTTCAACACCCTGGACGACAGCGTGCGCCTGCCCGTCGCAGCCGCCATGCGGCCTCGGACCCTGGCCGCCATCATGGCCCAGATGCCGCCCGCCGGCGCCCGCGAACTGACCGAGAAGCTGGCCAAGCGTTTCCAGGCCCAGCAGTTCGCCGCCCGCGCCGCCGCCGCGACGGCGGGCGCTGCACCTGCCGCGACCCCGGCTGCGCCGGCCGCCGCTCCGGC
>DASWWB010000846.1:0-9275 GCA_036406115.1 Herpetosiphonaceae bacterium | reverse complement strand
CCACGCCCGTGGGGAAAAGCTGTGGATAGTGTGCATAACATGGCGCTTAAACGTTAAGCAACGATTAACAAGCGGCGATCAATCAGTTTCACGTGAAACACTCAGCCGCGTGTTTCACGTGAAACCGCCCCCGCTAGGCCTGCCAGGACTCGCCGGGCTTGAGCGCGATCACCTCGGCCGCTGTGCCGTTGGCATCAAGCTCCGCCCGCAGCTGCTCGGGCGTGCCGGACAGGATTGGGAACGTGCCGTAGTGGATCGGGATCGCCTGCGGCGCACCGATCAGCTTGAGCGCGTGGGCAGCCTGGAACGGCCCCATTGTGTAGAAGTCGCCGATCGGCAGCACGACCAGATCGGGCTTGTACAGCTCGCCGATCAGCCGCATGTCGCTGTGGACGCTGGTGTCGCCGGTGAAGTAGACGCGGTAGCTGTTCTCGAACTCCACCACGAAGCCGCAGGCCTCGCCCAAGTAGATGATCCGGTCCTCCTCGACCATCGCGCTGCTGTGGCGGGCGTCGGTCATCGTCACCTTGAGCCCGGCGAGATCGGCGGTGCCGCCCTTGTTGAAGCCGGCCAGCTTGTCCTGGGCCAGGCCGCGCTGCCCCAGCCACGCCGCCACCTCGAAGATGCCGCCCACCTGGGCGCCGGTGGCTTGGGCGATGCTCACCACATCATTGACATGGTCGAAATGGCCGTGGCTGAGCAGGATCAGATCAATGCCGTCGAGCTGCGCCGCCCACTCCGCCGGGAAGGCCGGATTGCCCTCGACCCACGGATCAAGCAGCAGGCGCTTGCCGCCCGGCGTGTCCACAACTACTGTGGCATGCCCGAGCCATGTGATTGTCAGCGGACGTTCTGCCATTGGAGCCTCCTGAGCGCTTCAATCCATACCGCTAAATTGTATCGCACCGCAGGCGCCGCCGTAACGCCGAACATATGTTTTTCCGCCAGGCCCAACCAAACTTAATTCGGTGAATTGACAAACCAATGAAATCTGGGTATCATTCGGGGCGCCACGTTTGTTTGCTCACACAACAATAGCTGAGACTGCCGCCCCTCAACCCCGAAGGAGCCGTCAATGAGTGACACCACCCGCCGCCGGACGCCAGCGCGCCTTGCAATGCTGCTGGTCTTGTTCGCCTCGCTGCTGAGCCCGAATCTGATCATCCGCCCCCAGCCGGCCATGGCGCTGCCGGCAGCTCCGACGGGGGATCTCGCAGCCGCCCCGGCCAGCCCCGCCGACGACAACTGGTGCGTCGCCGGCTCGTTCCAGGACTGGAACAACGCCTCGACGCCGCTCTACGACGACGGCAGCCACGGCGATCTCCAGGCCGGCGACGGCGTCTACAGCCTCGATGTGACGATTCCCGCCGTCGAGCGCTACGAGTGGAAGGCGCTGACGTGCGGCAGCTGGGACACGACCTATCCGCCAGGCCCCAATTCCTGGTTTTTCACCACCGCCGCCAACCAGACAGTCAAACTCACCTTCGACACCAACGATCACGCCGGGGACGCGGGCGCCGACTACCTGCCGGCCCGCTATGTCCTCCACGCCCAGGACAGCCTGCCGGCCAGCTTCACCGCCGTCGGCTCGTTCCAGGGCTGGAGCAACAATAACCCCGCCACGCTGATGGCCAATCTCGGCAACGGCATCTATCGATTGGCCTACGTGATTCCCGCCGCCGGCTCCTACGAGGGCAAAATCGTCAGGACGGGCTCGTGGGCCGAGCAGTACGGCGCGTTCGGCCGGGCGGTGGACCAGGGCAACATCGCTTTCTCCACCACCGCCCCCAACCAGACGGTCGTGTTCCTGCTCGACACCCGATCCAGCCGCAGTCTGATCGCCGTCAACGGCGCGGGCGGCGGCAACTGGTGCGCCGCTGGCTCGTTCCAAGGCTGGAACAACGCCTCGACGCCGCTGAACGACGCCGGCGCCAACGGCGACTTGCTCGGCGGCGACGGCGTCTACGGCCTTGATGTGACGATCCCCGCCGCCGGCCGCTACGAGTGGAAAGCGGTCGAGTGCGGCAACTGGAACAACGCCCACCCGCCGATCAACAGCTGGTTCGTCACCGCCGCCGTCAGCCAGACGGTCAAGCTCCAGTTTGATACGAACAATCACGCCAACGATGCGGGCCCCGACCTGCTGCCGGCCCAGAACATTCTCAGCGCCTGGGACTCGGCCGGCCCCTTCACCGCCGCCGGCCCCTGGCAGGGCTGGAGCAACGACAATCCCGCGACCCAACTCATCGACCTTGGCAACGGCCTGCGCCGCCTGAGCTATGTCATCGCCGCGCCCGGCGAGCAAGAGGCCAAGATTGTCCGCACGGGCTCCTGGGGCGAGCAGTATGTCGCGCAGGGCCGCGCCGCCGACGGGACGCCGGCTCCCGATCCGCTGCTGTTCACGACCGGCAACCTGAGCGAGACCGTGATCTTCACCCTTGACGATCGCAGCGGCCGGCTCGGCATCGCCCCGCAGGGCGACGGCGTGCTGCCCCTGGAGGTCGGCGACGGCTACATCACCCGCGACGCGATCGAGCATCAGAGCCGCAGCTCGCTGTACAAGGTGCCGTTCGGCGCCGTGACCCAGCAGCAGACGGTGACTTTGCGCCTGCGCACCGCCGCCCACGATGTGGAGCGGGTCCAGGCCCGGGTCTACAGCACCGCCACCCAGGCCCAGTCGCTGCGCGAGATGGCGCGGGTCAACGGCGACGAGAGCTACGATTACTGGCAGCTGTCAATCCCCGCCCAGAACGCCAAGACCGTCCTTTACTATCGATTCGTCATCAGCGACGGCGACACGACCGTCTACTACGAGGACGACGATCGCTTCGACGGCGGCCTAGGCGAGGTGGTGAACACCTCCGGCGACCGCTCGTGGAACATCTATGTCTACGATCCGGCCTTCGACGCGCCGGCCTGGGCCAAGAACGGCATCATCTACCAGATTTTCGCCGAGCGCTTCCGCAACGGCGATGCGTCCAACGATCCGACCGCCGACCCGGCGACCGATCGCGGCTGGTTCTATCCGACCGAGCGCGGCCACCGCTTCCCGATCACGCCCTGGAACACGATCGTGCCCGATCCCGAGCCCTACACCGACGACACCCGGCCGTATTGGGCGACCTACAGCAGCACGATGTACGGCGGCGACTTGCAGGGCGTGACCCAGAAACTGGATTATCTGCAAAGCCTGGGCGTGACGATCGTCTATCTGAACCCGATTTTCGACAGCCCGTCCAACCACAAATACGACGGCCGCGACTACCGCGTGGTCGATCCGGCCTTCGGCGGCCAGCCGGCCTTCGACCAGCTGGTCCAGGGCCTGCACGCGCGCGGCATGAAGCTGGTGCTGGACGGCGTGCCGAACCACGTCAGCAGCGACAGCCCGTTCTTCGACCGCTTCAATCGCTTCCCGACGGTCGGCGCCTGCGAGAGCCTGGCGAGCCCGTATCGCTCGTGGTTCTTCTTCGAGCCGGCCACGCCGGCGGGGACCGGCGTCTGCGCGGGCGACACAAACTACCGCGGCTGGTTCGGCGTCGCCACGCTGCCCCAGATCAACACCGCCCACCCGCAGGTGCTGGACTACTGGTTCCGCGAGGGCAACAATCCCAACGACAAGGGCGCGGCCCGCTACTGGCTGGCGCAGGGCGCCGACGGCTGGCGCATCGACGTGGTCCCCGACGTGATCGGCGTCAACCCGACCTTCTTCGAGGATTTCCGCGCCGCCACCAAGGACGAGAAGCCGGACTCGATGTCCTACTCCGAGACCTGGGGCGAGGGCGATGTGCGCGACCGCGTGCTGGGCGATGAGTTCGACAGCACGATGAACTACCGCTACCGCAAGGCCGTGCTGGGCTTTATCCGCGACACCCGCTGGACTGACAACGACGGCGGCCAGGAGATCGACCCGCTCTCGCCCAGCCAGTTCATCAACGCCTTCAAGACCATCGAGGAAGATTATCCCGCGCCGGCGTTCCAATCGGCGATGAACCTGATCGACAGCCACGACACCAACCGCGCCGTCCACGTCCTCAACGAGGAGGGCTTCACCGGCACCGGCTACGACCGCCAGCCCGTCGACGGCTTTGTCGCCGCCCGCGCCCGCCTCGGCCTGGTCGCCGGCCTCCAGATGACGCTGCCCGGCGCGCCGACGATCTACTACGGCGACGAGGTCGGCCTGACCGGCTACGGCTACGACGTGCCGCGCGACGATCCCTACAACCGCCAGCCCTATCCCTGGTCCGACCAGCCGGGCTATTCGAGCCTGCCCGAGTGGCGCAAAGCCGACCCGACGCTGCTGAGCCACTATCAGGCGCTTGGCACGCTGCGCAACAGCAAATCCTATCTGCGCACCGGCTCGCTTGATGAGCTGCGCGCCGACGACGAGGCCAAAATCCTCGCCTACGGCCGCAAAGACGCGACTGGCGCCGCCATCGTCGTCTTCAATCGCGGCACGACGCCCCAGACCGTGACGCTCGACCTGGCGACCTACATTCCCAACGGCGTCGCGCTCCTCAAATCCTATCCCGCCGGCCCCGCCAGCGCCCCGGCCGCCAATCAGCGCTACACCTTCGTCGTCGCGCCGCAGAGCTTCGGCGTCTGGACCACGCCGACCAATGCTAGCATGGGTATTCCCGCCGCCGCGACGAATCTGGCCGCCGCCCCCGGCAACGGCCAGGTCAGCCTGAGCTGGAACGCGGTGGGGGGCGCGGCCGGCTACGCGGTCTACCGCAGCCCGGTCAGCGGCGGCGGCTACCAGCGCATCGGCGGCGCGACGGCCACCAGCTACGTCGACGCGGCGGTGGTCAACGGCCAGCGCTACTTCTATGTCGTGCGCGCGCTCGGCGCCAACGGCCTGGAGTCGGCCGACTCCAACGAGAGCGCCGCCACCCCGGCCTTCCCGATCGACTTCGCCCTGCTCCAGTATCCCCAAGAGATCACCCACACCCTCGGCGTGACGGCGACGGCGCCGATCTACGGCCGCGTCCGCATCCCCGGCGTGACCGATGCCAACGGGTCGGACGCGGGCATCATCGCCCAAGTCGGCTTCGGGCCGCGCGGCAGCGATCCGCGCGCCTGGACGAGCTGGCAGCCCGCCGCGCGCAACGCCGGCTGCCTCCAGTGCGGCGATTTCTACGAGTTCGCCGGCCAGCTGCGCCCCGAGACCGCCGGGACCTACGATCTGCTCTATCGCTTCTCGACCGACGGCGGCTTGAGCTGGACCTTCGGCGACCGCAACGGGCCGATCCCGCCCCACAAGCTCTATCTGCCGACCATCCGCGTGGTCTCGTCGGCGCCGCTCCAGGCCGGCGAGGCGCCTGTCGCCGCCGCCCAGCCGCCGATCGACCCGCAGTTCGACAAGCCCGGCCTGCTGCGCGTCCTCGCCAACAGCGACACGACGCCGCCGGCGGCCCCGGCCAATCTGCGCCTGCCCGACTGGTCCGCCGGCTTTATCACCGCCCAGTGGAACGCGGTCGGCGACGCCGCCGAGTATTGGGTCTACCGCAAGGTCGGCGCCGACGCGTTCGGCGCGCCGCTGGCCCGGGTCGCCGCGCCGGCCACCAGCTACACCGACCTCACCGTCACTTCGGGCGTGACCTACACCTACGCCGTCAAGGCAGTCGATCCGGCGCTCAACCTGTCGGCCTTCTCCAACCAGGCCTCGCAGCGCGCCGAGGTGAAAAACGCCCTGGTGACCTTCCGCGTCCGCGTCCCTGCCGAAACGCCGGCCGGCTCGACGATCTACATCGCCGGCAACGACTCGCGCGTCTTCGGCGCCAGCTGGAACCCGGGCTTCCAGCCGATGACCCGCGTCGGCGCGACCGACATCTGGGAATACCAGGTCAGCGTGCCGGAGGGCACCGCGCTCCAGTACAAATACACCCGCGGCGCCTGGGAGCGGGTCGAGTGGTGGGGCACGATCACCAGCGTCGCCAACCGCACCGTCACCACCGGCTACGAGCCCGGCGGCACCTTCGTGGTCGATGACACCGCGACCGACTGGGGCTCCGGCAGCGACGAACACAAGGGCGTCCAGTACTGGCGCGATCCGCTGGTCTCGGACACCACGCCGGCCAGCGGCGGCGGCGGCGGCGCCCCGACCTCGGTGATCGCTGTTTGGTCCACGCCCGTGGAGCCGACCGGCGCGCTGACCGCCGTCCTCACGCTCCAGCGCGGCGCGACGCCGATCGCCGGCGCGACCGCCCGCCTCACCGGCGCCTCGTTCATCTTCACGCCCGACGCGCCGCTCGCGCCCGGCACCTACACCGCCACCGCAGCCGCCGTCAAGCGCTCGGATATCGGCGGCGAGGCCGTGCCGCAGCAGGCGCCCTACGTCTGGACCTTCACGATCGCGCCGTAGCGCCGTGAATCGCGAAGCCGCCGGCGGGATTGTCCCGTCGGCGGCTTCGCGGTTTTAGGTGATGGGCTCAGCGGGGGCTGATCAGCTTGTCGCGGCTCCCGCGCCGCGCAGCACGCCCAGGCCCTGGCGGATCTCGCCCAGATGGTAGGCGGTGTGGATCGCGAGCGCCATGGCGGCGCCGATCGCATCCTCCCGCTCCCAATCGATCCCGGCGGCGATGTCGCCTTTGATCCGCTCGTAGGTCGCCCGCAGCTTCGCCACGCTGGCGGCCCACTCCTCCTCGGTCACCTCGGCGACCGTCCTCCAGATTTCGCCCCAGTCAGTCTTGCCCGGCTGCTTGCCGTGCATCGCCTGCTCCAGGACCTCCAAATACAGAATGACGTGGGCCACCTGGGCCGAGAGCGGCGAACACTCGGGGGCGATCCGCCGCGAGGCGGTCTCGGCCGTGATGCCCGCCAGCGTCTCGAACAGCGATGTGCCGCGATCGAGGTAAATCCCCTGGACCCGCTCGAACGTCTCCTCCAGCACCGCCAGGATGTCGGCGGTGATCCGGTCGCGCAGCGCCGGTTGCGTCATGGGCGTTCCTTTCAATCAATCCGAACAATCGGTGTGATCGTAGCAGATCGCCCGGCCGATGGGACCCGCCCGGCGCCGGAGCCGCTAGCGCACGATCTTGAAATTGAAATTCGGCGTGCCGAGCGCGCCCCACAGCCGCAGCCAGACCGGCAGCAGCATCTCGGTGCCGCGCGCCGTCGTGATGTCGCCAAGGTCGATCACCTCGCGCCAGCCGAACCAGCGGCCCAGCAGCTCGACAACCCGCGCCTTGGCCTCGGCGCTGTCGCCGCTGACGAACAGGTGGTGGTCGCCGCCGGCGAGCTGGCCGGGATCGACCATCAGGGCCGCCGTCAGCGTGTTGAGCGTCTTGACCACCAGCGCGCCGGGGAAGGCCCGCTGGATCTGCTCGCCCAGCGAGTCGGTGTTGGAGACGGAGAGCGTGGGCGGCATGCCCTGCGAGAAATCCAGCGGGTTGGCGATGTCGATCAGGATTTTGCCGTCGAGGTTCGCGGCGCCGGCCAGATGGAGCGCCGCCAGCGCGCCGCCGCCCGAGGTCGCGTTGATGATGATCTCGCCGGCCGCCGCCGCTTCGGCGAAGCTGCCCAGGCTCACGGGCGCGCCGAGCCCCGCCTGCCACGCGCCCAGTTTCGCGGGCTCCCTGCTGCCCACCGTCACGTCCTCGCCGATCTGCGCCAGCTTGCCCGCGATGGTCTGGCCGACGACTCCCGATCCCAGCACGCCGATCTTCATACGAATGCCTCCCAAACGATACAGATCTGTCTATCTTGTTTTGACAGTATAGAGACAGGTCTGTATCATGTCAAGCGGGAGGTGCGCCATGGGGCGAACACAGCGAACATCCGCCGCGCGGGAGCGGATTTTGGACACCGTGAGCCGGCTGTTTTACGAGCGGGGCTATCAGGCGGTGGGGATCGACACCATCGTGGCCGAGTCGGGGATCGCCAAAATGACCCTCTACCGCCACTTTCCCTCGAAAGATGATCTGATCGTCGCCTACCTGGAGCGGGCCAACGCGCAATTCTGGGGCTGGCTGGAGGCGGCGCTGGCCGGGATCGACGATCCGCAAACGCGCATCATCGCGATGATGGCCGAGATCGGGCGACTCGCGGCGAGCCCCCAATGTCTCGGCTGCGCGTTCCAGGGCGCGGCGGCGGAGTTCCCGCAGCTTGAGCATCGCGCCCACCAGGCGGCGCAGGCCCATAAGCAGGCGATGCGCGCGTGGCTGCGCGATTTGGCCGCCGCCGCCGGCCTGCGCGATCCGGACGGGCTGGCGAATCAGCTGCTGCTGCTGATCGACGGCGTGTGGAGCAGCGTGCGGATGTTCGGCGCCGCCAATCTCGCCGGCGCGGCGGTGCCGGCCGCCCAATCCTTGCTCGCCGCCCAGCAGCCGGGCGGGGCGCCGCCGGCGTGACAGCGGCGCCTTGGCGGCGGGCTCGGCGTCTGCACGCATCATTTCAAAGAATTGTCCGGATTTTGTCTGCTTTCTGACATCCAGCCTCTTGACGGTCCCGTACTCTCGTCCGACGCGCGTTGGACACCAAGTACGGATAAACCGATCACCATTGCCAGGAAGGAGAGGCTTTATGAAACGGCTCATCGGATTGTTCGCGGTTTTGATGATGATTGCGGCGTCGACGGTCAGCGGCTATGCCCAAAGCGCCAACACAGTGCGGATTATGCACGCCTCGCCCGACGCCCCGGCGGTTGATATCTTCGTCAATGGCTCCGCCGTGCTGACGAATGTCCCCTTCTTCGCGCTGAGCGACCGGCTCTCGCTGCCGGACGGCACCTACGATGTGGCGATCGCGCCGGCGGGCGCTGGCAAAGCGGCAGCCGTGTGGAGCGGCCCGCTCAGCGTCAGCGGCGGGCTTGACGCGACCATCGTCGCCTTGAATTCGGTCAAAGATCTGACGGTGAAAGTGTATCCTGAGTCGCGGTCGGCGATCCCCGAGGGCCAGGCGCGCGTGCGGGTGCTGCATGCCTCGCCGGACGCTCCCGCGGTTGACATCAAGCTGGCCGGCACCTCGACGGTTGTCGTGAAGGGCGCCTCCTTCACGGACGCCGCGACGGTGGAGGTTCCCGCCGGCATCTATCAATTCGATATCAGCCCGGCGGGCAGCAGCCAAGTCGTCTTCACCACGCCCAAGCTGCGCTTCGAGAACGGCTGGGGCTACACCTTGGTCGCCACCGGCTTCCTGAGCCAGAACTTCTGGGTCCAGTCCCGCGTGGACCGGATCACCCGCTAGCGCGCGGGCGGCGGGCCCATCTGGCGGGCCCGCCGCCTGGCTTCCCTCCTGCTAGCCTTCCCGATCAAAATCCAAGTTGATCAACTCGTCTT
>DASWWB010000845.1:0-3660 GCA_036406115.1 Herpetosiphonaceae bacterium | reverse complement strand
GGCACGATGAATTCCAGGCCGGCGTGGTCGAGCTGGCGGATCGCCGCCTGGTCGAGATGGTCGTAGTGATTGTGGGAGATCAGCGCCAGCTGCGGGCGCGGCAGCGCGGCCAGCGGGATGGGCGGCGGATGGAAGCGGCGCGGCCCGACCCGCCGCACCGGCGACGCCCACTCGCTCCAGACGGGATCGGTCACAATCACCGTCGAGCCCAGCTCCAGCAGCAGCGACGAGTGGCCGAGCCAAGTCACGCGCAGGCCGGAGGCGGGCGGCGCGGCGTGGGCCGATGGGCCGGGCCAGGCCGTCGGCAGGGCGCTGGCAGGGCGGCGCTGCTTGCGGCCGGTGAGCTGCTGCCAGAGCATGCGCGGCCAGGCGCCTGGCAGCAGCATGCGGGTGTCGAGCAGGTTGCGGAAGCCGCGCGGCGTGTGATGGCCGGGCCGCTCCGGCTCATCCGCGCTCATGCCGCGCCCCCGAGGGCGGCGCGGAAGGCCGCGATGGTCCGATCCCAGGCGGCGGCGGCGGATTCCGGATCGTAGGCCGGGCGGGTTTCGTTGAAAAAAGCGTGGCCCGCCGGGTAGAAGACGATATCGGCGGGCACCCCGGCCGCCTTGAGCGCCGCCTCCATGGCCCGCACCGCGCCGGCGTCGATCCCGCCGTCCTGCTCGCCGAACGATCCGACCACCGGCGCCTTGGCGCGGGCGGCGTCCTCGGGGCTGAGCGGCCGGCCGTAGAATGGCGCCACGATCGCCACGTTGCTGCCGTCGACGGCCATGCGCAGCGCCAGCCCGCCGCCCATGCAGAAGCCGATCACCGCCACTTGGGCCGGGCGCACATCGTCGCGGCCGATGAGATAGTCGATCGCGACCTGGATCTCGGCCACGGCCCGGTCCTGCTCCAGCGCCATCGCCAGCTTGCGGGCGTCGTCGGGCTCGGCCGCCACCTGGCCGTGGTAGAGGTCGGGCGCCAGCGCCGCGAAGCCCTCGGCGGCGAAGCGCCGCGCCAGCCCTTTGATGTGATCGTTCAGCCCCCACCACTCTTGAATCACCACCACCGCCGGATGCGGCCCGGGTCCGTCCGGCAGGGCCAGGAAGCCCTCGCCCGGCCCCGCGTAGCTCACCGATCCGCCCTCCGTGTTGTCACCAGTTGCCATGATTGGATCCTCCCGCTATGGGTTTGCCTGGTTCCATCCTAGCACAGCGGGGCGGCGGAGCCGTTGGGGCCAGGGATCAGGGGTCAGGGGTCAGGGGTCAGGGCCGGCGACGCGGCGCAGCACGCCGCCGGCCAAGCAGCGAAACCCAGCGACTGGCGCGGCCGGCCGGGGCTGATTGGCCGGGGAGGCGCCCGGCGCCGCCGCCCGTCGATCAAACGCTGCGCGGCGCAGATTCTTATTCGGCGGCCAGCTCGCGCAGGCGCTCCAGGCGGGCGGGCTCGTTGGCGGCGAGCCAGGCATCCTGGCCGAGCAGGCGGTGGGCGGCGGCAGCCCAGGGCGCGGCGGCGGCGCGCTCGCCCTGGAGCAGCGCGCACTCGGCCAGCTCCTCGTAGACGTAGCCATCCTCGCTGCCGAGCGCGCGATGCTCGGCCAGCAGCGCGTGTTGGATCGCCTGGGCCTCGCCGACGCGCCCCAGCGAGCGCAGCGCCCGGGCGACCGACCAGCGGGCGATCCGCTCCTCATGCTGCTGGCCCGCCTCCCGGCGCCAGGCGGCGCCGCGTTCGAACAGCTCCAGCGCCTCGGCGAAGCGCCCCTGGTCGTGGTAGGTCCAGCCCAGGTTGTTGTAGAGCGAGCCGCGCCAGCGGCTGGCGGCCGGGTCGGCGGCGGCCTCGGCCCGCGCCAGCGCCTTGAGGTTCCAGTCGGTCCGCTCCTCGGGCGGCGCGGCGATGCCGAGCATATGGAGAGCGTCGATCGCCAGCGCCTCCTCGCCGGCGGCCTCGGCCCGCGCCAGCGCCCGGTCGAACCAGCCGCAGGCCGTCGCCTGGTCGCCCGCCGAGTTATGCAGCCGGCCGCGCTCCAGCAGGCAGCGGGCGGCTGCCCGGCCCTGGGCGGGCGCCAGCGCCGCCTCGGCCTCGTCCAAGGTGGCGTGGCCGGCGTCGAACTCCCGCTGCAAGCCCTGGGCGCGGGCGATCTGGCTCAGCAGCTCGACGCGCTGCCCGGCGTCCGTCTCCGTCTCCAGCGCGGCCCGGAAGCGCCGCTCGCTCTCGGCCGGCTGGCCGTAGTCCCACAGGTGGTCGTGCATGGGTTGGGCTCCTTGTATCAGTCGTCAGTCGTCAGTCGTCAGGAGTGGGCTTGGGCCGGCCTGGCGCGGGTCGGCGCCGCCGGCGATCGGCTCTTGGTGATTGGCTGCGGCGCGGCGCCAGGGCCGATCCCGCGCGCCGCAGCCATGGGCGGCCCGGCGCCGGTCGGCAGGCGGAGCGCCCGCTGGCCGCAGGGGCGCCCGTCTCCGCCCCGCGCTTGCGCCGCGCCGGACTCTGCGCTATACTCTAGACCGACCGGTCTAGAGAGTTTTACCTATGACAGAGCACGAGCCAACCAAAAAGCGGCTGATCGACACCATGATGCTCCTCATCCAGCGCCAGGGCTACCATGCCACCGGCATCAGCCAGGTGCTGGCGGAGAGCAAAGCGCCGAAAGGCGTGCTGTACCATCATTTCCCAGGCGGCAAGACCGAGCTGGCGGCGGCGGCGGTCAGGCAGGCGGGGGGCTACATCATCGCCCGGCTGGAGCGGCTGATGGCCGAGAGCGCCGACCCGGTCGAGGGGTTTTCGCGTTTCGTGCGCCACTACCAACAGCAGCTGCGCGAGACCGACTATGTCTTCGGCTGCCCGATCGCCACGCTGGCGCTGGAGACCGCCGCCAGCATCGACGCGCTCCAGCGCGAGGTCAAGGCCATCTTCGGCCAAATGGGCGCGGTGGTGGCGCGCATGCTCGCCGCCAGCGGCCTCGACGACGAAGCCGCCGCGATCCAATCGACCCTGCTGATCGCGCTGTTCGAGGGCGCGCTGCTGCTGAGCAAGGCCCAGCGCGACCCGGCGCCGCTTGAGGCGGCGATCATCTACCTGGAGCGCCAGCTGCGCCCGCAGCTGCCCGGCCCGCCGGCAGCCCCCTAAACGCCGCCACGCATGGAGGAATCGCGATGAATCTGTTTTTCCGGCTGCTGTACACCACGCTGGCCGCCCGCTTCCGCCCGGCCCGGGCGATCGCCGACACCTGCCGCACGCCGTTCCGCGTCTGGCCGACCGACCTCGACGTGATCCGGCATATGAACAACGGCATCTATTTTTCGATCCTGGACCTGGCGCGTGTCGACGCAATGATCCGGGTCGGGCTGCTGGCCAAGCTGAAAGAGCGCGACTGGTACCCGGTGGTGGCCGGCGAGACGATCCAGTTCCGCAAATCGCTGACGCTGTTCGAGCGCTTCGAGGTGGCGACGACGGTGCTGGGCTGGGACGAAAAATCGTTCTGGCTGGAGCAGCGCTTCGAGCGCAAGGGCGCGCCGGTGGCGACGGCGGTTATCCGCAGCCGCTTCCTCAAGCGCTCGGGCGGCAGCGTGCGGCCGGCCGAGGTGCTGGAGCTGATCGGCCACGGCGCCGAGTCGCCGACCCTGCCGCCGTGGGTCGAGCGCTGGACCAACGACCAGCAGAGCGCCCTCGCCGCCCGCTAACGACAAG
>DASWWB010000844.1:0-2004 GCA_036406115.1 Herpetosiphonaceae bacterium | reverse complement strand
GAGCAGGCTGAGGCCGGTGATCGGGAAGCGGTCGAAGGCCTCGCAGAGCAGCTCGCGCAGGGCGGGGCTGTGGCGCAGGTGGAACTTGATTGTCTGGTCGACGCTGCCGACGGGGTAGCGCGGAAAGGCCGCCGAGTGCATCAGCGCCGAGGCGAAATTGTTAAGGATCAGCTCGGCCATCACCCGGACCTCATCGCGGCTGGCCCGGTCCTCGGGCGCCCAGGGGCGGTTTTCGTAGAAGTAGGGCCGCAGGTAGGGCCGCTCCAGCAGCGGCCGGATGTGGTCGGTGGTCTCGGTGATCGCTCGCTGGATCAGTTGCAGCTCGGGCTGCTCCTGGGCCAGATCGAGCTGGCGCACCGCCATGGCGATTTGCTCGCGGGCGGCTTTGAGCTGGCGGACGAAGACTGAGAAATTGAGGAAGCCGATCACCACCAGCAGCAGCGACGCCGCTAGGCTGAGCAGCCCGATAAGACTTTGCGCGTTCACGGTCGGGGCATCCTTCTAGCGTTGCAAGGGCGGGACGTTAGGGCTGCGGCTCCTCGTCGAAGGCCACGCCGGCGTAGATGTCGGCCATGGACAGCGAGCAGCCGATCGGCTCCAGCGGGATGGTCTGATCGAGGCGGGTGAAATAGATCAGCAGCCAGCTCTCATCGGGGCGACGCAAATAGAGTTCAACACGCGGATGATCCTGGGAGATCAGCAGATAGGCGCGAAGCGACTCAAGCGTCTGATAATATTCAAATTTCCGTCCGCGATCATAGCGCTCTGTGCTGGGCGAGAGCACTTCGATCAGCAAGGTTGGATTGGTCATCGTGTCCAGTCGGTCGCCCGTCAGCTCCATCGGCCCGCAAACAACTGAGAGATCAGGGTAGGTGTACATGCCGTATTGCTCAATCTTGAGCCGCATATCGCTCGGATACACCTCGCATGGACCAGAGCCCAGCTGATTGAACAGGCTCGCGCTCACCCGCATCACAATGCGATTGTGCTGGCGGCTGGCGCCGGTCATCGCATACACGCGCCGGCCGTCGTATTCGTGGCGAATCTCGCTCTGTTCCTCCAGGGCGAAATAGTCTTCGAGGGTGTAGTGCCGATCTAGCCGCGCGTTCATCGCGTCCTCGCTTTCGTTCCAAGCCATGATACACGCATCAGGCCCTAGGCGGGCACCGTGATCCCGGCGCGCCAGGAGCGCTGCTCGCCGGCGAGGTAGCAGCGGCGGTTCTCGGTGACGTAGAAGGGAAAATCCTCGGGCGTGGCGGTGCGCGGATCGTAGCGGAGCAGCGTCATGTAGCCTTCGTACAGCGCGGGATTGGCGGCGGCGAAGGCGTGCGGGTTGCGCAAGAACATCTCAAGGTAGCCGGCGCAGAACTCGCCGTCGTTCTGGAGCACGTAGGGGTGGCCGAGCGGCATCGGCCCGCGCGGCCGGGCGCCCTGCCACTCCAGGAACCGCTCCAGCTCCAGCCGCTTGCCGGCGGCGAACAGCGCCCGCGCCTCAGGCGTGAAGATCGGCCCGTCGCCGGGGCTGAGGCCGGGGAGCAGGCCCGCCGCCCGCCGGCCATCCTCGGCGCCCAGATCGTCGAGCAAGTGGCCGAGCTCGTGCAGGAACGGCGCGACGCCCGGCCCCGGCCCGTTGAAGCCCTCGAACAGCCGGCCGAGCTGGAGCTGGACGCAGCGCCGGCCCGGATCGTAGTCGCCGCCGGCGATGCCGCCGTCCGCGGCGAAGGCGGCCTCCGAGGCGTAAAGCCGGATCTCGCGGCGGCGGCTCAGCGCGTAGCCCAAAATATCCTGGCGGTAGAAAAAGATTTCGGCGATGTGCTGGGCGGCGATGCGCCGGGCCGACGACGGCAGCGCCGCCGTCTCGTCGCGCCCGCCAGGGCCGATGAGGCGGATGGCGAAGGTCGGATGGGCGGCGATCCGCTCGGTCAGCGCATCGAAGGCCGGCAGCTCGTCGGCGCCCAGCGCGGCGGTGATCGGCGCGTAGTGGTCGAGCGCCCGGGGGCGGCC
>DASWWB010000843.1:0-7120 GCA_036406115.1 Herpetosiphonaceae bacterium | reverse complement strand
GTCACGGCGCCGCCGGCTGCCCCTGCGTCGTCGAGATCAAAAGCGCCGCCGACGCCCGCGACGGCCTCGCCCTGTTCCCCGACGCCCCCACCAGCCGCGGCCGCCGCCACCTGCTGGAGCTGGCCGACCTGGCCGAGCGCGGCATCCGCGCCGCCGTGATTTTCGCGGTGCAGCGCGCCGACGGCCGCGCTCTCGCCGTCAACCGCCCGATCGACCCCGAGTTCGCCGCCGCGCTTGAGCAGGTCGCCGGCCGGGGCGTCGAGGTCTACGCCTACCGCTGCCCGCTCACCACCGCCGGCATTGCCCTCGCCGAGGAGATCCCGGTCCTGCTGACGGCCGAGCAGGCCGCCGCCTGGCGCCCGCCCGAGCCATAGCCCGGGAACCGGCAATCAGCGGCGCGCGTCTGCCCTGCGAATCCCGCTTTGCTCGCAGAGGTGACGCGATGTACAAAATCCCCGCCGCCGTTCTGAATCCCCCGCCCACCGCTGCCGATCGCGCGGCCTACCGCCTGCGCCGCCGGTTCTTGATCGCCGGCCTGTTGGTGGCTGCGGCCATCGCCGTCCACTACCGCGAAACCACCCAGCTCAGGTTGAGCCAAGACACGCTGGCCCCATGCAGCGAGCCGGTCAGAATCTGGATCATCGCGGTCGTCGCAATCCCGGCCATCCTGCTGGTGGCAGGCTTGGCAATTCTGGCGCTCCACCATTCGCCGGACGCCCGCCGCTCCCGGCGCTTCACGGGGGCAATCGCCGGCTATTGGATCGCGCTCATGCTATTTGTGATCACTGCAATCATCATCCGGCCTTGGGAAAGCGGGCGCGGCCTCCACATTGCAGGGCTATCCTTGCCGTGCGATCCGGACAATGCCAGCCCTTCGCTCCACTAACCGCGCAGCCGGCGGCGAAACGGCCAAAAGCGCCCGGCCTTGCATCAGACCGCGACCTGTGAAATGCTGGAGCGAATGAATACCGCATGACCGCCGGAGGAGCCACCGATGTACGAAACCCCGCCGCCGGCGCCGCGCGACCCGGTGCGATCGTTCCGACTGCTGCTCAAGGGCGGGCTGGCGGTCTTCGCGCTGGCGGAGCTGTTCAATCTCTGGCTGGCCGGGCCGCGCCTGTGGGCGCGCTGGCGGCTCGGCTGCCCGCTCGCCGGCGATGACCGAGCCTTCGCGCTGCTGGTCGTGGGCGGGCCGCTGCTGGGGATCGCCGCCAGCGCGGCGCTGCTCTACGCGAGCCGCCGGGCGCGCGCTGACCGGCCGCCGTCATGGCTTGGCGCCGCCACGGCCGCCTATCAGCTGGGCGGCTTCGTCTGCGTCACCTGGCCGCTCAGCGCCCTGGCCGACGCCGGCAGCGCGCTGGAGCGAATCGCTCGCTGCTAGCGGAACAGCCTCGATGCGAGCGGCGTATCCATCAGGGTTGTTGAATTAGGAGAAATCTGCGATGTACCAGGCGCCCCGCCCCGCGACCGACCGCGAGCCGCTGTTCGGCCCCACCTTCCTCGCCTATCTGCTCTACGCCACCGCCGGCACCGGCCTGTTCACCCTCGCCAAGTTCGGCGGCCTCGCCGTCCGCTACTGGCAAGTCGGCTGCACCACCGGCGATACGCTGTATTTCATGGTCCTGGGGCCGCCCGTCCTGCTGCTCGCAGGGCTGGCGACCCGCTGGCTGAGCCAACGCTGGCTGCCCGCCGACGATTGGCGCCGCCCGCTGGCGCCGGTCCTGGCGTTCGGCCATGCGCTGCTGCTGGCGGCGATCATCCTCACCGCGCTGAATCGCTCGTCCGTGCCCTACCTGGAGCCGCAGACCGTTTTTGGCGTGACGCTCTGCTGAGCGCCGCCAAAATCCATCCGAAAGATCAGAACCGATGTGTCGATTCCGGCGATTCCCATTCGTCGTTAAAGCGAACGGGCCTGAAATGCGGGTCCGGCTAGCGACAAAGGAGCATCGAGATGCGGTACATTGCGTTGATCTACGGCAGCGAGGCGACGGCGGCCCAGATGACGGAGGCCGATCGCGGCGCGGAGTGGGAGGCCTACACCGCCTTCGGCAAGATCGCCGAGGACAGCGGCTGCCTGGTCGGCGGCGACGCGCTGCACCCCGTCAGCACCGCCACCACTGTCCGGGTCAAAAATGATACAATCCTCACCACCGACGGCCCCTTCGCCGAGACCAAAGAGCAGCTGGGCGGGTTCTACATCTTCAACTGCGAGAACCTCGACGACGCGATCGCCCTGGCGGCCCAGATTCCCGGCGCCAAAGTCGGCTCGGTCGAAGTCCGGCCGATCATGGACTTCTAGCGCGCCCGCTTGGGCCGGCGGCGCGCCGTCGCCGGCCCAGGCAGGATGGATGTGACGCTCCCCACCAACGACCAGATCGCCCAGATTTTCCAAGCCGAGGCCGGCAGGGTGCTAGCCACGCTGTGCGCCGGCCTGCGCGATGTCGAGCTGGCCGAAGACGCGCTGCATGACGCGCTGGTCGCGGCGCTTGAAAGCTGGCCGGCGGACGGGCTGCCGCGCAACCCCGGCGCCTGGCTCACGACCGCCGCCCGGCGCAAGGCGATCGACCGCCTGCGCCGCGAGACGGCCCTGGAGCGCAAAACGACGCTCCTGCGCCAGCTGGCGGAGCTGGAGGGCGAGCAGGACGATCAGGCCTTCCCCGACGAGCGGCTCAAGCTGATCTTCACCTGCTGCCACCCGGCCCTGGCCAAGGAGGCCCAGGTCGCGCTCACCCTGCAAACGCTGGGCGGCCTGACCACCGCCGAAATCGCCGCCGCCTTCCTCGTGCCGCCGGCGACCATGGCCCAGCGGCTGGTGCGGACCAAGCGCAAAATCCGCGACGCCGGCATCCCCTACGCGGTGCCGCCGCCCTCGGCCCTGCCCGAGCGGCTGGACGCGGTCCTCGCCGTGCTCTATCTGATCTTCAACGCCGGCTACGCCGCCCCGGCCGGCGACGCGCTGATCCGGCCTGATTTGTGCGCCGAGGCGATCCGGCTCTGCCGGCTGGCGGCGGAGCTGCTGGAGCGCGAGCGGCTGCCCGCTCCGCTGGCGGCGGAGCCGCTCGGCCTGCTGGCGCTGATGCTGCTCCATCACGCCCGCCGCGCCGCCCGGGTCGGCCCGGGCGGCGCGCTGGTGCTGCTGGAGGAGCAGGACCGCGGCGCCTGGGACCGGGCCGCGATCGCCGAGGGCTGCGCGCTGGTCGAGCGGGCGCTGGCGCTGGGGGCGCCCGGCCCCTACCAGGTCCAGGCCGCGATCAGCGCCCTCCACGCCCAGGCCGCCCGCCCCGAGGAGACTGACTGGCGCCAGATCGTGGCGCTCTACGCGACGCTCCAGGCGATGGCGCCCTCGCCGATCGTCGAGCTGAATCTGGCGGCCGCCGTCGCCATGGCGCTCGGCCCCGCCGCCGGGCTGGAGCGGCTGGCAGGCTTGGAGGCTCGCGGCGAACTCCGCGACTATCATCTGTTCCACGCCGCCCGCGCCGATCTGCTCCGCCGCGACGGCCAGCCCCGGGCCGCCCTGGATTCCTACCGGCGCGCCCGCGACCTCTGCCAGAACCAGGCCGAGCGCGAGTTTCTGGAGCGGCGGATCGCGGAGCTGGAGGGGTAGGGCGGGGCCGCTTCGCTGGACTATCCAGTCGAAACGCATGTGATATGCTCAGCACGCGCCGCCGCGTCATGCGCTGGCGAAAGTGGGCTGCGAAGCAGCAAGGAGCAAGGGGATCTCGTGGCGAAATACAGATTAGACTACACGCATGGGGGAACGAGCGTCGTATCGTTCAGAATCGCCGGGGAACATCTGGATCCCGCCGCTATCACCAAGGATTTAGGCGTCGAGCCGACCAAATCGTGGAAGAACGGCGATCGCAGGGGTGAGACAAACAGCCGGTACTCGTTCGGCTACTGGGCGCTAAGCCCGCAGTGCGCGCCAACTGAGCCGCTGGAGACGCAGCTTGCGCTGCTGCTCACCCAGCTGGAGGGGCTGCCGCCGATCTTGGCCGACCACATCACAACATTCGAGTCTGGGATCACTGTCGGCTTGACATCAGCCGATACGCATCTGGGCATTTGTTTGGATCCCGAACTCATCAAGCGCATGGGGCGCCTGAGCGTATGGCTGGATCTCGACCTGTATTTCGTCGGCGGCGACGGGTAGCCGGCCAGCATGCCAAAACTGCCTCTTGACTCTCCCCAAAGGGCAGACCCTATACTCCTCCTATGAACGAGTCACGTGACAACTTGTTGGCCATCGGGAGCTTCGCCGGCGCCAGTTTCCTATCGATCAAGGCGCTGCGGCTCTACGATCAGCTCGGGCTGCTGAAGCCAAGCTACACCGACCCGCAATCCGGCTACCGCTACTACGGCCTCGGCCAGCTCCAGCACGCGCGGCTGATCCGGATGCTGCGCCAGATGGAGATGCCGCTCGCCACCATCCGCCAGGTGCTGGAGGCCGATCCGGCCAGCGCCGAGCTGACGGTGCGGGGCTACGTGCGGGCGCTGGAGGAGCGGACAGACTTGGCCCGGCAGCTCGTCAATCATGTGCTGGCCCATATCTACGAGGAGGAAAACCCTATGGCGCTCAATGTGCAAGTGCTGGCGCTCGACGCCCAGCCGGTCGTCAGCATCAGCAAGCGGATCACCGTCGCTCAGATCGAGCAACATATCGACAGCAGCATCGGGGCGCTGTTCGGCTACATCGAGCAGGCCGGCGGCAGCTCGGCGGGAGCGCCGTTCGGCATCTTCCACGGCCCGGTCAACCAGGAGGAGGACGGTCCGCTCGAAGTCTGCGTGCCGGTCGCGGCGCCGCTGGCCGGCGCGGGCGAGATCGTCGCCGCCACCCTGCCGCCGACCCAGGCCGCCAGCGTGACCATGACCGGCGACGAGTGCGAGTTCCCGGCGATTCTCAAAGCCTACGACGCCGCCAGCGATTGGATCCACGCCAACGGCTACGAGATCAGCGGCTCGCCGCGCGAGATCTGGCACAGCCCGCCCGGCCCCGAGGCGCGCATGGAGATCGCCTGGCCCTTCCGCAAGAAGGGGGCGGCGGGCGCGTAGCGGCGGCGAGACTCTTTAGCTATCAGCTATCAGCTGTCAGGGCCGGCTGCAACGATTCCGGCAGCGTTCCTGGATGCGACGCCCGGCCTCCAGCGCCGCCGAAGTCCCTGGCGTCCGGCCTGATAGCTGATAGCTGATAGCTCAAGCCCCAATGTATCGAAAGGCGAATCGCCGCCCCCGGCCACCTGTGCTACACTCTGCGCGAACCGCCCTGAGTTAGCACAGGAAAAGGAGGAGGCGCCGGGTCCGCCTCGCGCGACCACGCCGCGCCGCTGCCATGACGAACGCCATGTACAAGGTGCCGGACGCTTCCGGCAGCAGCCCGCCCGGCCAGGTCAACGACCGCCGCGAAATCTTCGGCTGGACGATGTACGACTGGGCCAACTCGGCCTACACGACAACCGTCGTCGCCGCCCTCTTCGGCCCCTACCTGACGGCGGTCACCCGCGCCGCCCTCGGCGAGAACGGCGTGGTGCTCGACCTGGGCTTCTACACCGTGACCGAGAAATCGTTCTACCCGGACATCGTCTCGCTCTCGGTGATCCTCCAGGTCTTCATGCTGCCGGTGCTGGGCGCCGTCGCCGACTACAGCCACCTCAAAAAGCGCCTAATGGCGTTTTTCGCTTTTCTGGGCGCGATCGCCTGCTGCCTGATGTTTTTCGTCGACCAAAGCACCTATCTGCTGGGCGGCCTGCTGTTCCTGGTCGCCAACCTTAGTTTCGGCGCCTCGATCGTCTTTTACAACGCCTTCCTCAACGACATCACCACCGAGGACCAGCGCGACAAGGTGTCAAGCCGCGGCTTCGCCCTAGGGTACTTCGGCGGCGGCCTGCTGCTGGCGGTCAATCTGGCCATGGTGACATTCGCCGAGCAGCTGGGGATGACAACCGGCACCGCCGTGCGGCTCTCGCTGCTCTCATCAGGCGTCTGGTGGGGCGGCTTTTCGATCATCACCTTCCGGCTGCTGAAAAACCGGCTGCCGGTGCTCAAACTGCCCGAGGGCAGCAGCCTGCTGACCGTCGGCTTCCGCGAGCTGGGCGGCACTTTCCGCGAGCTGCGGCGGCTGCCCCACACGCTCAAATACCTGGCCGGCTACCTGCTCTACAACGACGGCATCCAGACCGTGATCGGCCTCTCGTCGGTCTTCCTGGTCAACGAGCTGTTCGTCGCCAAGGGCTTGCCGGAGGGCGACTCCCAGTCCTTCCTGCTCAGCTTGGTGCTGATGATCCAGTTCGTGGCCTTCGTCGGGGCGCTGCTGTTCGAGCGGATCGCCCGCTGGCTGGGCACCAAGGGCGCGATCCTGGTCTCGCTCGTGATCTGGTCGGCGACCGTGATCTACGCCTACGCGCTGCTCGCCACCACCGGCCAAGCCTACGCGATGGGCGCGGTGATCGGCATCGTGCTGGGCGGCTCGCAGGCCCTGTCGCGCTCGCTGTTCTCCAAGATGATCCCGCGCGGCCGCGAGGCGTCGTTCTTCGGCATCTACGAAGTGGCGGAGCGCGGCACCTCGTGGATCGGGCCGTTCATCTTCGCCCGGGTGGTCGCCACCACCGGCTCCTACCGCCAGGCCATCCTCTCGCTGATCGTCCTGTTCGTGCTGGGGATGATCATCGTGTTCTTCACCAACACCGACCAGGCCATCCTCGACGCCGGCAACACCCCTGACCACCAGGGCGCCGGAGGCGACACGGCGATCGCCGGGATCGAGTAGAATAAGCGCAATGCGGCAAGCGGCCGGGAACCCTCCGGGCGCCGCCGCGCGGGACTCCGCGCCCGCCCACCACGCCCGCCGCAATGGGGCGCCGGGCAAACCTGATGAACAAGGGGTAGCATTCCAATGATCGACTGGACGGGGAACTACGGTTTCTTTCTGAACGAGCAGCACGATATGCTGCGCAAAACGGTGCGCGACTTCGCTGAAAAAGAGGTGGCGCCGCACATCCGCGAGTGGGACCGCTCGGGCGCGCTGGAGAGCGGCAAGGCCGAGCACATGCTGCCGGTGATCAAGCGCATGGGCGAGCTGGGCTTCCTCGGCGTCTGCATCCCGCAGAAATACGGCGGCGCCGGCTTC
>DASWWB010000842.1:0-5908 GCA_036406115.1 Herpetosiphonaceae bacterium | reverse complement strand
GGGCGCCAGATTGGGGATCGCCGCTAGGACCGGGGGGCCAAATCCGCGGCGCCGCTGGTGTGCTATGATAGGTCGTAACTAAAGATTAACCACTTCACGAGGACTGGCAAGGTGCATATTGTTCTTGATTTGCTGCTGATCGGAGTGCCGGGGCTGTTGGCGCTGCTCGGCTTTAACCGGGGCATCCAGCGCGAGGCGATGACGCTGATCGGGGTGCTGCTGGGCGGCATGCTGGCCGAAATCTGGGGGCCGGTCTGGGGGCCGGCGCTGGCCCAGAACCTCAACAAGGACCCGCAGCTGATGCGGGCAATCGTCTCCGACGGGCTGCTGCTGTTCAGCGCCGTCTTCATCGGCTACGGCGGCGGGCTGCTGCTGCCGTCGCGCAAGAAAATCAACAAAGGCGTCGCCCGCTTCTACGGCGCGCTCGGCGGCGTCGTCAACGGGCTGCTGATCCTCGGCCTGCTGCTGCGCTACGCCGAGCTGCGCGCCCCCGAGGCGGCCGAGATCGAGAACATCGCCGCCACCAGGCTCGGCCCGCTGCTGATCGAGCGCCTGCCGCTGATGCTGCTGGCCGGCACCGGCGTCGGCGCCGCAGTCGTCACGGTCCGCCTCATCCAGCGCATCCTCGTCCGGCTCCACGGCACGCCCAAGCCGGCCGACGCCGCCAAGCCCGCCCAGGCCAAGCCCGCCGCCACGCCCCAGGGCGCCGGCGCCGCCAAGCCCGAGGCTAAGCCCGCCTTCGCCGGCGCCGTCATCGCCAAGCCCAAGACCGAGTCCAAGCCGCTGGGGCCGATCGTCACGCCGCCCGCCGACAAGCCGACCAAAACCGCGCCCACCGACAACGCCATCCTCCTCGATCTGCTGGGCAAGAATCCGCCGAGCAAGGCCTGACGAGGGGTCAGGGATCAGGGGTCAGGTCCGGCCGCAGGATGATGCCATGTGGCCTTGCGCATTGCATTGCCTGGAGTTGCGGCGCTTGCATTCTGCTTGCGCCATACGCCTCGCAGCCGCACCCTGACCCCTGACCCCTGACCCCTCATCCCTACACCTTCATCGCCCGCCAGCGGCCCTGGGCGAAGCGCCGCCAGGCCAGCAGCCCCTGGACCACGAAATCGATGCTCATGGCCAGCCAGATGCCGTTGAGCCCCCAGCCGGCAAGCTCCACCAGCGCCCAGGCCAGCGGCAGCCGCACCAGCCAGACGCTGAACATCTTGGTGTAGAGCGGCCATTTGGCGTCGCCGCCGCCGCGCAGGCCGCCGCTGAAGATGAAATTGGCCGCCAGCGCCGGCTGGGCCAATCCGACCATCCGCAGCGGCGTGACCGCCGCCGCCACCACGCGCTCGTCAGCCACGAAGAAGCGCAGGAACAGCTCAGGCGCCACGACGAACGCCAGCCCCATCACGCCCATCAGCCAGACGCCCAGCCGGAACGCCTCGTAGCCGCTGTCCGCGGCCCGCTCCGGCCTGCCGGCGCCCAGCTCCTGGCCGACCAGGGTCGTCGCCGCCGTGGCGAAGCCCATCCCCGGCAGGAACGAGATGCTTTCGACCGTGATGATCGTGGAGTGGGCTGCGTAGGCCACCGTGCCGATCTGGGTGATCAGGCGGACGAACAGGAGCAGCGCGCCCTGGAAGATGAACTGCTCGGCGGCGAACGGCAGGCCCTGGCGCAAAATCCGCCAGATCAGCGGCCAGTCCGGCCGGGGCAGCCGGCGCAGGAGCAGCCCTGAGCGGCCGCGGATCAGCACGCCGACGACAATCAGGCCGCCTGCCGCCCGCCCCGCCGTCGAGGCCCAGGCCGCCCCGTTGATGCCCAGCGCCGGCGCGCCGAGCAGCCCGTTGACCAGCAGCAGCGATAGCGCGGCGTTGATCCCGTTGACCACCAGCATCGTCACCAGCGGCGTGCGGGTGTCGCCGGCCCCGCGCAGCGCCGCGTTGCCGACGAACAGCAGCGCCGAGAGCGGCATCGAGAGCATGCTGATGCGCAGGAACTCGACGGCGTGCTGCCGGACGTCCGGCGCCAGGCTCAGGATCACCATCAGCTGCGGGGCGAACAGGTAGCCCAGGCCCAGCGAGAGCAGGCCGACCAGCAGCGCCACCACCATCGCCTGCGCCAGCGTGCGATTGGCCTGGCCCTCCTCCTTGGCGCCGACGAAGCGCGCCAGCACCACCGTGCAGCCCAGCGCCAGCGCCATGAACATCGTGGTCAGCATCCAGGTGATGTGGCCGCCGGCGCCGACCGCCGCCAGCGCCACCTCGCGGCCGTAGCCGAGCTGCGCCGCCACGCTCAGCGCCAGGTGGCCGACCACATAGGTGTCGACCAGCCCGACCATCAGATTCAGCAATTGCTCCCCCACCGCCGGCAGCCCCAGCCGCAGCACGGCGCCGCGCTGCTCGGAGCGCGATTTCGGGAGAGAGATTGGAAACGCCATACAGCCCCCATCCAATAGGTTCGACAGACGCCATGGTACCGCGAGTCGCCGGGCCGCTCGTCGCCCAAAAGGCCGAGCGGCCCTGTGCATGCGGCCAGGCGCTCAGCCCAGCGATGGAACCGCGATCCTGCCCCGGGCCGTGGCCCGGCCGCCGGCCATGGGCGGATACTGGCGCCATGCCAATCACGAAAGGAACTGCCCTTGCCACCAATCGCCAATCCGTCGAATGACGATCTTGAGTTCGACTCCCCCGAGGACCAACCGCGCCGCTACACCCGCAAGCAAACCGACCGCCACAAAAACCGCCCGACCCTCCAGCAAATCGTCCAAGGCATCGCCGAGCCCACCGGGCTCGAAGGCGGCTTTGTCAT
This sequence comes from Herpetosiphonaceae bacterium, assembly GCA_036406115.1. GTDB lineage: Bacteria > Chloroflexota > Chloroflexia > Chloroflexales > Herpetosiphonaceae > DASWWB01. Next base: position 3,109 of record DASWWB010000842.1, on the reverse strand, counting down.
CACCTACCAGCCGGCGCGCTTCGAGGAAGGCTGGCTGCTCGATTCCCTGCGGCCGTTCTACGAGCAAGATTTGATCACCGATGTGCTGGCGAGCGTCAAGGGCGGCAAGGAGGCCAGCGTCTACCGCTGCCAGGCCGATCCCTCGACCGGCGAGACGCTGCTCGCGGCCAAGGTCTATCGCCCGCGCCAGTTCCGCAACCTCCGCAACGACAAAATGTACACCCAGGGCCGCACCATTCTGACCGACCAGGGCCGCGCCGTGAAGGCCAGCGACCAGCGCATCATGCGGGCGATCGGCAAGAACACCGCCTTCGGCCAGCAGGTGAAACACACATCCTGGCTGATGTACGAGTACGTGACCCTCGAACAGCTCCACGCCGCCGGCGCCGCCGTCCCCAAGCCCTGGGCCGCCGGCGAAAACGCCATCCTGATGGGCTATGTCGGCGACGAGGGGCGCGCCGCGCCCACCCTCCACGAGATCCAGCTGCCCCGCGCCCGCGCCCGCGCAATCTTCGACGAGGTCATCCGCAACATCGATCTCATGCTCCAGCGCGGCTGGATCCACGGCGATCTCTCGGCCTACAACATCCTCTACTGGCAGGACGCGATCACGCTCATCGATTTCCCCCAAGTGACCAAAGGCGAGACCAACAAGCACGCCCGCGAGATCCTCGGCCGCGACATCGCCCGCGTCTGCGATTATTTCAGCCGCTACGGCGTCGCCAGCCGCCCCGCCGCCATCGCCGACGAGCTGTGGGGGCGCTACCTGGCCCTCGATCCCGACGACGAGGAGGCGGATTGGTCGCGGTTTGAGGAGTAGCAGTCAGTCGTCAGTCGTCAGTCGTCAGGATCCGGCTGAATGGGTTGATGCAGTCGTCAAGAAGCGGTCGCGGGGATTTGCCAACAACGCGATGTGCTTATCGCTGCGTATGTATTGATCACAGCGCCCCTGCCGACTGACGACTGATAGCTGACGACTCCCCAACCACCTGCCCCATCCCCTGATATAATCCCATCATGACAATCACCCGACCCGCCCAGGACCCGCCCATCCCACGCCGCCGGCGCTTCGCCCGGATCGCGTGGTTTTTTGTGCGCCTGATTCTCCACGTGATCTGGTGGGAGCTGTTCTTGGGCCGGCGGCCGTGGCTGGCCTGGTACGTCGAGCGCTCGCGCGTCGTCCGCTACCGCCGCTTCGCCCAGCGCTTCCGCGACCTGGCGCTGGCGCTGGGCGGCGTGATGATCAAGCTGGGCCAGTTCGCCTCGACCCGCGTCGACATCCTGCCGCCGGAGGTGGTGCAGGACCTGGCCGGCCTCCAGGACGAGGTGACGGCGGTGCCGCTGCCGCTGATCCTGGCCAGCATCGAGCGCGAGCTGGGCGCGCCGGCGGATCGGATCTTCGGCGGCTTCGAGCGCGAGCCGGTGGCGGCGGCCTCGTTCGGCCAGGTCCATTTCGGCGCGCTGCGCGACGGCACGCCGGTGGCGATCAAGGTCCAGCGGCCGCAGATCGAGCAGTTCGTCGAGATCGATCTGGCGGCGCTGCGCTGGGTGGCCCGCATCGTCCATCAGTACGGCCCCATCCGCCGCCGCACCAACACGCCGGCGCTGATCGAGGAGTTCGCCCGCATCACGCTGCGCGAGCTGGAGTACCTGCTGGAGGCCGACCACGCCGATCGCTTCCGCCAAAATTTCGCCGAGGATCCCGGCGTGCATGTGCCGCTGGTTTACCGCCAGCACTCGACCGACTGCGTGCTGACGATGGAGCGGATCAGCGGGATCAAGATCAGCGACTACGAAGGGCTGGACGCCGCCGGCGTCGATCGGCTGGCGCTGGCCAACAAGCTGTTCCAGGCCTATCTCCAGCAATGTTTCGTCGACGGTTTCTTCCACGCCGATCCCCACCCCGGCAATATTTTCGTCCAGCCCGCCGGCCCGCGCGCCCCCGACGGCAGCCAGCCGTTCGTGCTGACCTTCCTCGATTTCGGCATGGTCGACGAGCTGGCGCCGCGCGTGATGGAGGGATTGGCGACGGTGGCGACCGGCATCGTCCTGCGCGACTCGCAGCGGATCATCGACGGCTCGCGCCAGATCGGCACCTTGCTGCCCAACGCCAACGAGGTCCAGCTGCGCCAGGCGATCGACGTCTGGTTCTCCTACACCTACGGCCGCACCATGCGCGAGCTGAAGGAGATCGATGTCGAAGGGTTTGTCGGCGGCTTGGGCGATATCATCTACGATCTGCCCTTCCAGCTGCCGCAATCGCTGGTGTTCCTGGGGCGGGCGGTCGGCGTGGTCGGCGGCGTGGCGACGGGCCTGTCGCCGGATTTCGATCTGTTCGCAGTGACCAAGCCCTTCGCCAACGATTTCGTGCGGCGCGGCGGCAAGCAGGATTGGCGCGAGCGTCTGGCCACCGAGGGCCGCGACCTGATCGCCGACCTGGCCCAGCTGCCGCACCAGGCGACCCAGTTCTACGCCAGGGCCGCCCGCGGCGACCTACAAGTCAATCCCGACACCGCCAAGCTGGAGCGCCAGGTCCGCGGCGTCGAGCGGGCCCTGATCCGCCTCACCGCCGGCATCGCCGCCAGCGCGCTGTTCCTGGGCGGCATCTTGCTCCAGATCAACCGCCAGCCGGCGCCGGCGCTCTGGTGGGCCGCCGGCGGGCTGCTGCTCTGGGCGCTCTGGCCGCGGCCGGCATGGCTGAGATAGGGGCCAGGGATCAGGGGTCAGGCCGAACTTCGGCATGGCGGGCAGCGCCCGCGACGCTTTGTAGTTCCAAAGCTTGCTGGTTGGCGCGTTGATTGTCTTGTTTGACCTGACCCCTGATCCCTGAGCCCTAAAAGGCGATAGCCGCCGAGTCGGGTATAATGCCGCCACGAAACGACAGCGAGGCAACGGGATTTTGATCAGCGCGCCAGGCAAATTGATTCTCTGCGGCGAGCATGCGGTGGTCTACGGCCGGCCGGCGATCGCCATGCCGCTGAGCGGGCTGCGGGCCAGCGTCGCGATCGAGCGCCGGCCGCCGGGCAGCGGCCTGACCGTGGCGGCGCCGGACCTGGGCGAGCAGTGGCAGCTCCAGGCCGCCGCGCCGCTGGCCGCCCTGGCCCGCAGC
>DASWWB010000841.1:0-2029 GCA_036406115.1 Herpetosiphonaceae bacterium | reverse complement strand
GATGCCGGCGGTGTCTGTCAGGTCCAGCGCGAGCGCCGCCGCCCGCACGCCCAGCAGCTCCAGCTCTGCGACGGTCGAATCCGCCTCGGCCCGGCGCTCGCGGTAGGTGATGATCACATCGGCGCCGGCCTCCGCCAGCGCCAGCGCCGCCGCCCGGCCGTTGTTGCGGTTGCCGCCGGTGATCACGGCGGTCTTGCCCTTCAATTCGCGTGCCATATCGTCAATCCCCCATGCTGCGTTGCCCGAAGCGGCAACTGGCTGATGTCTGCCCCCAGCATAGGGCGGGCGCCGCCGCGACGGTATGCACGGATCGCAGGACTTGCCGCCAATTTCTCAGCAATCCGCGCCGCTCAGCCGCGCTGGGCCGCGCGAAAGGCCGAGGGCGTCAGGCCGGTGTGCTTTTTGAAGAACCGCGCGAAGTGGCCCGATTCCTTGAAAGCCAGCAGGGCGGCGATCTCCTGCACCGCCAGCGGCGAGCGCGCCAGCAGCGCCTGCGCCTCGGCCACCAGCTTCTCGGCGATCCAGGCCTGGACCGGCTTGCCGGTCTTGCGCTTGATCACGGTGCTGAAGTAGTTGGGATGGAGCTGCTGGAGCCGGGCGAAATCCTGGACCTGGCCCAGCGATTCGGCCCGCCCCGCCGCAAGGTCGCGCACATGGGCCTCCAGGTTGCGCTTGAACGCCGCCACGATTTGCGAGCCGCTGCCGGCCTCGTCGAGCGGATCGTAGCCGTTCCAGAATAGCTCCTTGATCTTCAGGAGGATGATCCGGGTCAGCGCGCCGAGGATTTGGGCGCGGTAGCGCGACGGGCGCCCGAACTCCTCCAGCAGCTGCCCCGCCAGCCCGTCGAACAGCGCCAGCACCGGCGGATCGACATACTGCGGCGGCGCGATCTCGGCGATCAGAAAGGGGAATTCGTCGAGGGCGCCGACGTGGACGTAGCGCTTGAGGAACGACTCGGCGAACGTGATCACATAGCCCTCGGTCCGCTCGCGCAGCTCGAAGCCCTTGATATGGCCGGGATTGGTGAAGTAGATGGTGCCGGGGCGGGTCTCGTAGCTGTGGCTGTCGATCAGGTAGCGCCCGCCGCCGCTGCGCACGATCACGATCGAATAATAGTTGGCGCGGAACAGCGGCGAGGCCATCGGCGCGGGATGCAGCGTTTCCAGCCGCCCGGCGGCGAAGGGCAGCTCGTCGGCGGCCAGCGCCCCGCCGAGCGCCCCGTACAGCTCGGCCAGCGAGTGATAGACCTTGATCTCGTCGGACATAGCCCCTCCGCGAATCCGCCGCCCGCTCGCCCCGCGCCTCCGATCCATGGTAGCATGCAGCGAACACCGGCAAGGCGGAAGGAGACAGAGCGATGCCAGGGGCGAAAACACACGATATGCTGACAGTGGTGACCGGGGTGGCGGGCATGCCGGTGGCCTGGGCGCTGCTGCCGGACCACAACCTGGCGGCGGTGGTGACCCTGGCCGGCGCCCATCTGGTCTCGGGGCTGGCCTTCTCGCCGGACCTGGACCTGGCCTCGGAGCTGTACCGCCGCTGGGGGCCGCTGCGGGTCATCTGGTACCCCTACCGCGAGGCCATCAGCCACCGCTCCTGGATCTCGCACAGCCTGGTGATCGGGCCGCTGCTGCGCCTGGCCTATTTCCTGGCGGTCAGCGGCCTGCTGATCTTCGCCGCGCTCCATCTGATCAATCTGGCGCGGCCGGTCGACATCGCCGGCCTGATCGCCGATTTCCGCGCGTCGGCCCGCGACCTGCGCGACAACCATTTCTCGATGATCATCTACTTTTTGATCGGCTTCGTCACCGGCAGCGCGGTCCATTCGATCGCCGACTGGATGTTCGAGGGCGACGATCCCTTTCACAACGCCGTGCCCATCCCGCGCTGGTTCAAGCGGCTGTGGCGCAAGGGCTGGGCGTTCCAGCGCGAGGTCCAGCGCGAGGCGATCCAGGGCGTGAAGCTGCACATCGTCAAGCCGTCGGCCAGGCTCGTCCGCCAGCAGCTGCGCAAGCACGCGCGGCCGGCG
>DASWWB010000840.1:0-6487 GCA_036406115.1 Herpetosiphonaceae bacterium | reverse complement strand
CTCGGGATCCTCCGACACCGCCAGCGCATGCAGCTCAAGGCCCAGGTGGTCGGCGATCATCCGGTGGCCGGACTCGCGGGCGGCGGCGCCGAGCGGGACGCCGGGCCGTCCGGACGACACGAGCAGCGCGTGCTGGAGCGGCCGCGGCTGGCCCGGGATCAGCAGCGCGTGGCTGGGAGCCCGCTGAGCGTCGTCCCGGCGCAGAAGGTCCTCGGCGACCGCCGCCAGCCGCTCCGGGGCGCAGTGGGCGACCGTCACCTGCGCGCCCGAGTCGCCCAGCGGGAACGAGACCAGCGAGCGGATTGCGGCGGCGTCGTCGCCCAGCGGGGAGCCGGACAAGCTGCGAGATTCCGCGCTGGACAGCGGGCTGCCGAGCACCATCCAGGCGCTGGCGCCGCCCACCAGCCACGAGGACAGGCCGGCGAACGGCCAGGGCCAGCCAGCCGAGCGCAAACTCCAGCTCGCGACCAGCGCCAGCCCGGCGCAAACCAGGGCGGCGGCTGCCAGGCCCCAGCGGGCGCCGTCGCGCCAGCGCAGCACGCCCAGCACCCAGCCCAGGCCGAACAGCCCGGCCAGCATCGCCAGGGCGGGCAGCGCTTCGGCGCGCGGCTTGCCGCCGGCCACGATCAGCAGGCTAGCCCAGAACAGGAGCAGGCACAGGGCGGCGACCAAGCCGCGCTCCCTGGCCGCCCGCTGCCCGCCGGCCGGCGCTGATTCGAGCTCGACCGCCATCTAGGCCGCCACCGCGCAGCGATTGGCGCCGACTTCGAGGCTGCCGCTTTCGTGCTCGGGGCACTCGCCGGCCTCGTTGAGCTTGATGATCGTCAGATAGTTGGCGGGGACCGCCGGCAGCCGCGCCAGCACCCGCTCGACGAAGGCCTCCTCCGACAGCCGCAGATCGCTGAACTGGCCGCGCAGCTCGCCCAGCGCCCGGGCGATCGGCTTGCCGTCGTAGCCGATTGGCTCGCCAGTGTGCGCCGGCAGCACGATCGTCCCGTCCGGCAGCTTCAGCAGCTCCTGGAGCGAGGCGTAGAGCTGGGAGGATTGGCGCCGCGCGCCGCCGGCGTCCTGGGCCAGGTCCGGCCGGCCGACGCCGCCGAGCGAGAGCGTGTCGCCGGTGAACAGCGCCCGGCCGTCGAGCAGGTAGGAGATGCTCTCGCCGGTGTGGCCGGGCGTCGCCAGCACCTCCAGCCGCGATTCGCCAAGGGCGATGCTCGCGCCGCCGCTGACTTGGCTGGCGCTGAACGAGACCCGCCCCTGCTCCGGCAGGAACAGCTGGGCGCCGGCGAGGTCGGCCAGCCGCCGCGCCCGCGAGAGATGATCGGCGTGGATGTGGGTTTCCAGGACGTGGGTGATGCGCCAGCCGTAGGTGTGGGCCAGCTCGCGGTAGACATGGGCCGGCAGCGAGGGATCGATCACCGCCGCCAGCCCGTCGCTGCCCAAGACGTAGGACAGGCAGCCTTTGCCAAGCCGCCGCACCTGAATCACCTGGGCCGCCGAGCCCGCCAGCGGCAGCACGGCGTAGTTCCAGGCCAGGCTCCAGGCCTGCATCCCGCCCTCCAGCGACAGCGCGTGGTAGCCCTGGGTTTGCAGGTAGTCGGCGGCCAGCAGGCTGGTCTTGCCGGCGGCGCAGATCGTCACCACCGGCACGTTGCGCGGCAGCACGAGGTTATCCAGCACTTCCGGCCGGTCGGCCCACAGCGCCTCGGCGGCGTCGATGTGGATGCTGCCGGGGATGGACCACTCGCGGCGCTGGTCGGTCGGCCGCACGTCCAGCATGGTGAACGGGTGATTCTGGGCCAGCCAGCTGGTGAGGGTCGCCACATCAATGGTCGGAACGGTTGTCGTGCTCATCTACAACCTCCTCGTTGCATGGATTGGAAACAGCGTCCCACGGGGCGGGGTGGGAGAACGGCGGGGATGGACGATCGCGCCGCCCGAACGCCGGGGCGCGTGAGGATAGGGTAGCCGGCGGCGGTGACAGGCCGGGTTCCAAACCGGATCCAAAGCGGTTCCAAATCGCAGCGGGCGCGACCCTAGCCATTTTTCCGGCAGCGCCCTAGCCAAGTCGCTGATGCCCGCCGCCGCCGGCCGGGCTAGACTGGCCCGAGACAGCCACGCCGCTCGCGGCAAAGGGGGATGCCCGATGGAACAGGAACACAATATCGCCGTCGCGCTCTCGCGCCAGCTCGGCGATGCGGTCGAGCGCGCCGCCGCCAGCCTGGTGATGGTCAGCGGACGGGCCCACCAGGCCGCCAGCGGCCTGGTCTTCGCCGACGGCCTGGTGCTGACCGCCAACCACGTCCTTGAGCGCGACAGCCACGTGAGCGTCGAGGACGGCGCCGGCGCTCAGTTCGAGGCGCGGGTCGCCGGCCGCGACAGCGTGACGGACCTGGCGGCGCTGCGCCTGGAGCGGCCCGCCGGGGCGCCCGCCGCCCTGGCAACCGAGCCCGCCTTCGTCGGCCAGCTGGTCCTGGCGCTCGGCAGGCCGTCGAGCCTGGGGCCGATGGCCAGCATGGGCGTGGTCAGCGCGGTCGGCGGGCCGCTGCGCAACGGCCGCCAGATCGTCGCCCAGCGCTTCATCCAGACCGACGCCACGCCCTATCCCGGCTTCTCCGGCGGCCCGCTGATCAACGGCGCCGGCGAGACGCTCGGCCTGCTGACCACCGGGCTGGTCAACGGCCTGCCGCTCGCTATCCCCGCCGCCATCGCCTGGGCGATCGGCGAGACGCTGGCGCGCCAGGGCCAGATCCGCCGCGGCTACCTGGGCGTCAGCAGCCAGGCCGTGGCCCTGCCCCACGGCCAGCGGGCGGGCGGCGATCAGGCGCAAGGCCTGCTGATTATGCACGTCGAACCCGACAGCCCCGCCGCCAGCTGCGGCATGCTGCTCGGCGATATCATCATGAAGCTCGATCAGCAGCCGACCGCCAGCGCCGAGGATCTCCAGCTCCTGCTCACCGGCGAGCGCGTCGGCAGGAGGGTCAGCGTCGATGTGATTCGCGGCGGGCATCTGCGCACGCTGCCGGTCACCATCGCCGAGCGGCGCTAAGCGGCGATGCCCGCCGCGCTTGTGCCAGATGTCGCTCGCAATGGGCGGATTGTCGCTGCGGCGGACCGGGCGCCTGCCATGACCGCCGCGCTTTTTCCAGATACCACGGCGCCGCGCGGCGCCAGGGAGCTGCCATGACTGCCTCAACATCCATCCGCCCCGGCCTGGCGGCGCTGCTGTCAAGCCGGGCGCGCGCGCTGCTCGACCGGGCCGAGCCCAGCGTGGTCCAGATCCAGAGCGCCGGCCGGGGCGCCGGCGCCGGCTTCGTCTGGGCCGCCGACGGCGCGATTCTCACCAACGACCACGTGGTGGCCCACGCCGGCGACAGCCTCCAGGTCATGCTTGCCGACGGCCGGGTCTTCGACGCCGAGGTGGCGGCGCGCAACAGCGCCCTGGACCTCGCGCTGCTGACCATCCGGGCCGGCGGGCTGCCGCCGCTCGCCCGCGGCGACTCGGAGGCGGCGCGGGTCGGCGAGCTGGTGTTCGCGATCGGCCACCCGTGGGGCCAGCCCGGCGTCGTCACCGCCGGCGTCATCAGCGGGCTGGGGGCGCTGCCCGTCGGGCGCAGCGGCAGAACCGCCCACTACATCAGGACCGACGTGCGGCTGGCGCCCGGCAATTCGGGCGGCCCGCTGCTGGACGCCGCCGGCAATGCGCTCGGCGTCAACGCCATGATTTTCGGCGGCGATCTGGCGGTGGCGATCCCCATCCACGTCGCCAGGGAGTGGATCATCAGCGCCGCCGACGAGCTGGTCGATCGCTTCTAGCTCATCCGCAAGCCCGAAGCCGATCATTCCCGCGGCTGATGGCGCTTGATGACAATTCGGTTACACTGCCGCCATTCATCACCAATCTGAAAGGAATGAGTCGCCATGCTGCTGTTCGCTTACGCCAAAGCCTATCAATCTCAACGCAACGACGAACGTATCGTCGTATCGATTGATTGCGGCCAGCGTTTCGGACGCAATCCCCGCATCGCGCGACTGTTGAGATAGAGGCGGCGTTCAAGCGCCATCATCTCGCCGGTCGCCCCTCCAGGCGGCCGGTTTTGTTTTAGCCAATCATCAACTCAGGGATTGTTTCACGAGGGAGTCGTCTAACGGATAGGACGCCAGGGCGGGCGACCGCCCAGCTGCTTCCGCGCCCATTTCCTCGCTCGCGAGGCGCTAGTGGGAGTTTCTTCGACTGATAATCGGGCTATGCGGGTTCGAGTCCCGCCTCCCTCCACCGTTCGCTGTCCGCCGGCGCGCAAGCGCAGATTCGGTCACATGGGGCGCGTAGCTCAATCGGTAGAGCAGTTTGGCTTCGGCCAAGTGGCTTCCGCGCCCGCTTCCTCGCGCGCGAGGTGATAGCGGGAGTTTCTTCGATTTTCACTCGACTGGTTGCGGGTTCGAGTCCCGCCGCGCTCCACCTTTTCAATCCGGGCCGGGCGGCTCGCTTGGGAGCAGGGTTTTGGCCTCCGCCCCATTTCCTCGCCCGAGGTGCTGGCAGGGGTTCCTTCGGTTCGACTCCAGCCCGGCCCGCCAATACGTCGTCAGCCGTCAGTCGTCAGTCGTCAGGGTTGCGGGAAAGACATCCGTACTATCTCTGACAACATTTATGAATCGAGCGGAAACACCCGCCGCAAGCGCCTCCTGACGACTGACGACTGACGACTGCAAACCAATCAAATATGGCGATCTAGTGTAACGGATAGCATGCCAGGCGCCGGCTTGCCGGCAAGTCGCTTCCGCGCCCATCTTACTCGCTTGCGAGGTGACAGCGGGAGTTCCTTCGTTCATCTGGAGGATCCGGGTTCGATTCCCGGGGATCGCCGCCTGATTTTCTCGGTCGCGCTGCGACAGGAGGTGCCCATGACCAACATCATGCAGCGGTTGTTCGGCAACAAGCCCGCCGGCTACGAGCAGGCGGCGGGCGTCAACCACGAAGGCTTCCCGACCTTCGAGCGCGATCTGCGCGAGCGCTACGTGCAGGTCCTGCTCACCAACACGCTGAGCCACACCTTCTACGCCTCGCAGGGCGACAACTACGCCCAGACGCTGACCGCCCACGGCGCGATGATCGCCGCCGACCCGGCCTTCGCCGCCAAGGCGATCGTCTACGCCCGCGAGCAGGGCACGATGCGCACCCAGCCGATCATCGGCCTGGTCGCGCTGTCGCTGGCGGACCTGGGGCTGTTCCGCCAGGTCTTCGGCCGGGTGATCCAGACCCCCGGCGACCTGATCGATTTCGTCCAGATCGTGCGCTCGAAGCAGATCCGGGCCGGCATGGGCCGCTCAATCAAGGATGCGGTCAACGGCTGGCTGAACGGGCTCAGCGAGTACCACGCGATCAAGTACGGCGCCGACACCGCCGGCAAGTTCTCGCTGCGCGACGTGCTGCGGCTGACCCATCCACAGCCCGCCGACGAGCGCGCCGACGCCCTGTTCTCCTACCTGGCCGACCGCGACGCCTGGCGCGACAAGTTCGGCGAGCGCATCCCGGGCCTGCTGCCGCAGATCCACCAGCTGGAGCTGCTGAAGCGGGCGGAGGAGCCGGCGGAGCAGCGGGCGCTGATCGAGGCGGGCCGCCTGCCCTACGAGATCGTCACCGGGGCGATCAAGCCGGACCGCGAGACCTGGGGCTACCTGATGCGCCAGATGCCCTACATGGCCCTGCTGCGCCACCTGGTCACGCTCCAGCGGGCCGAGATCCTGGCCGACCCGGCGGCCGCGGCCTACGTCGCCGAGCGGCTGGGCAACGCCGAGGCCATGCGCAAGGCCAAGATCCTGCCGTTCCGGCTCCACGCCGCCTGGGTGATGTTCGAGCCCAAGGCCGAGGCCGAGCTGATGGTGAAGGCGGCGCTGGAGCAGGCGTTGGAGCAGGCCTTCGTCAATCTGCCGGCGCTGCCGGGCCGCGTGGTCGTGTCGCCGGACGTCTCGGGCTCGATGGGCGGCTCGATCAACTACCCGTCGAAGGTGCGCTACATCGACATCGCCGGCATCTTCGGCGGGGCGCTGATGAAGGCCAGCCCGAACGCCTCGCTGCTGCCGTTCGACACCGCCGTGCGCGAGGTCGAGCTGACGCCCGGCGAGCCGGTGATGAGCGTCACCGCCAAGATCGCCAAGCTGTGCGGCGGCGGCACGGCGATCTCGGCGCCGATCTCGCTGCTGCTGGAGCGGCGCGAGCCGGTCGATGTCTTCATCGGCATCACCGACAGCGAGGAGTGGGCGCGGGACGGCTACGGCGGCCACGGCTTCCTGCCGCAGTGGCGGGCCTACCGCGAGCAGGTGGCGCCCAACGCGCAGGCCTTCCTGATCACGATCGCGCCCTACGGCCACGCGGTCGCGCCGCAGGCGGAGCCCGGCGTCCACTACATCTACGGCTGGGCCGACCACGTGCCGGCCTACATCGCCCGGACGCTGGCCGGCTACGCCAGCCAGATCGCGGCGATCGAGT
>DASWWB010000839.1:0-4243 GCA_036406115.1 Herpetosiphonaceae bacterium | reverse complement strand
CGATCCTGACGGGATGGGCAATCCGCCAACTGGGATCGGCAATGTGCGGCTGGTCGCGACCAACCAAGTGGCTGCGGGCAACACGTTCGATGTGTACATCTACAATGGCAGCTTCGCGCTCGTCGACAACGACTTCCAAGTGCTGGTGACCGGACGATAAGTGTCGGATGCGGCGGAGCTATCGGCGGTCGTCGGCCGACGACCGATCCGCACCAGCAGGCAGCGGGCGCGGCCGCACCTGATTCAACGGTTCCGTCCGGCTCAATGGCATGACGCGCCCCTCAGATCCTCCTCGCTACTGGCGCGGGCGATCAGCGGCGGGCCAGCTGAGAATCATCTGGCGCTGCTCGTCCCGCGCCGGCGCCACGTAGCGGGCGTCCGGCGTGTCCGCTCGCAAGCTGGCCAGCCGGGCGATCGCCGCGCCGCCGGCCCAGCCCTGGCGGACAAGAAAACAGCCGACCACCGTCCCCGTCCGCCCAATGCCGCCCCAGCAATGGACATAGATCCGCCGCCCGGCCTCCAACGCTGCGTCAAGGGTGTCGAGGAGCCCCGCAAGCGCGGCCGCCGGCGGGACGCCCATATCGGGAATGGCCAGCCGATGATACTGGCAGCGCCGGGCGTAATCGGGGGCCAGCTCCGCGATCAGGCCGGGATAGGACTCAAGGTCAGCGGTCTCGTCCGGCTCGGTCAAATCCACGAACACGCTGATTTCGGCGCGAATCAGGCCCAGGATCCGCTCCCGGTTGCCGGCGGGATCAAGCAGGCTCGGGTGTTCGCCAGCCAGGAAGCGGTCGGCAAGCACCCAATAGCTATTGGGAAAGGGGCGCGGGGTCGTTGTCATGATGGCGCTCTCCATGCGGGCTCCCGGCGCTTGGCGGCGATCCCGCCGGACCCGCGCTAGGTTGGCTCGCCGGTGGCGGGATGCCAGGGCTGTTCGCTGGGCGGCATGAGCGGACTGGCGACCAAGAGCCGCGCCTGCTCGGGCGTGAGCAGAATCGCCTGCCCATCATTGCCGCCGCCGATCAGATAGAGGCGCTCCGCGATGTTTGCCTGGGCCAGCACCTGATCAATCAATTGAACCAGGGCATAGAGGGATGTGCGCCAGGAGTCCATCGCAGTGGCCTCGTCCCAGAGGACGAACCGTTGCTCCGCCAGGATCAGGGCGTAGCCATGCTCCGAGAACTCCTCCGTGATGGGCGGCATGACGACGCCCAGCCGGGCGAGGAGCGGCGCAAGGCGATCAAGCACCTCCTGGGCGCCGCCCTCCGCCAGGTTTTCGGCGTCCACGCCGATGCGGCGATGCGCCACGCTGGCCGCCCACGGCCCGCCATGAGCCACGGCGTCGGCGACATCCGCCGCCCAGGTCGCGGCATCGACGCCATCGGCAAAGCCATGCCGTGCCAGCTCGTCCATCAGATCTCGTATCCTGCGCTTCAATGATCGTTGCCAGGGCCAGCGCATCGCCATCCTCCCGATTCTCGCTTCCTGCCCTAAGCATAGCACCGAGCCCATCCCGCATCCAGCGCGCTGGAGGGGGATGGGCTCGGCGGGAGGGGGCGGGCGGCGGCGTGCTGATCCGACTGCCGCCCCACCGGACGATTGCGGGCTAGCGCGGCTGGTGGCCGCACTCCGGGCTGGCCTCGTCGCGGCGGACCGGCGCGAAGATCCGCATGATCCGCTCGCGCCAGCCGCCCTCCCGCGCCCGTGCCGGCGGGGCCGGCTCGGCGGCCTCGGGCTGATAGGTGTTCCGCTCGAACTCGCGCTCCTGCTGGCGGGCCGCCTCTTTGACCGCCTCGTATTGATATGAAAAACTCATCGCATGCTCCCCTGAATGATGGATTCGCTACGCCTCCGGTTGGAGGCCGCTGCCCGGCGCGCGGTCTAGACTGCTGCTGTTCGCCCGCGACATGGCGGCGCGATCGACTGGGTATACTATCCCATGCCGCCGAGGGGCTTTGGTATCATGGGGTGATACACGTGGTGATACAGTGGGGTGGGGTTATGGAGCGCATGGACTCATTCGGCTCATGGATCAAGACCCGCCGCCAGGGGTTGCGGCTGTCGCAGCATCATTTGGCCGAGCAGGTCGGCTGCGCGCTGGTGACGCTGCGCAAGATCGAGTCCGACGAGCGCCGGCCATCGATCCAGATCGCCGAGCGCCTGGCCACCTTTTTGGAGATTCCGCAGGAGATGCGGGTCGATTTCGTGCGCGCGGCCCGCGCTGAGATCAGCGCGGGCCGCCTGCGCCTGCCCGACGGGCGCGAGGAGACCGCTCCGGCGCCGGCGCGCCGCGTCGTCGCCGTTCCGGTCCCGCGCACGCCGACGATCGGCCGCGACCGCGAGATCGCCGAGATCAGCAGACGCTTGCTGGAGCCGGAGGTCGGGCTGCTGACCCTGACCGGGCCGCCCGGGGTCGGCAAGACCCGGCTGAGCCAGCAGGTGGCCCTCGGCGTCAGCGCCAATTTCGCCGACGGCGTGGTCTACATTCCGCTGGCGGCAATCCGCGAGCCCGGCCTGGTCCTGTCGGTTATCGCCCAGGCGCTCGGCGTCAAGGAGCGCTCGACGCCGGCGATCGGCGAGCTGGCCACGGCGTTCGAGCCGACCAGCCAGGCGCTGGCTGATGGCCTGAAGCTTTTTTGCGCCCGCAAACGGCTGCTGCTGGCGCTTGATAACTTCGAGCAGGTGGTCGAGGCCGCCCCGCTCCTTGCCGAGCTGCTGGCGGCCGCGCCCGGGCTCAAACTCTTGGTGACGAGCCGCGAGGCCCTGCACATCTCCAGCGAGGTCGAGCTTGCAGTGGCGCCGCTGGCGCTGCCCCCGTCCGATCCGGCCCCCACGCCCGAGCGCCTGCTCGATGCCGCTGCGATCGCGCTGTTTATCCAGCGGGCTCGCGCCGCCCAGGCCGATTTCAGCCTGACCGCAGCCAACGCGGCGGCGGTCGTCGAGATCTGCACCCGCTTGGATGGTCTGCCGTTGGCGATCGAGCTTGCCGCCGCCCGGATCAAAGTGCTGTCGCCCGAGGCGCTGCTGGCCCGCCTGACCAACCGGCTGCACATCCTGACCGCCGGGATGCGCGATGTGCCGAGCCGCCACCAGACCCTCGGCAACGCCATCGCCTGGAGCTACGAGCTGCTGACACCGGATGAGCAGCGCCTGTTCCGGCAGCTCGCGGTCTTCAGCGGCGGGGCCACGCTGGCGGCGATCGAGGCGCTCGGCGCCCGCCAGCTGCCGGGCGTGCTTGATGTGCTGGCCTCGCTGGTCGACAAAAGCCTGGTCAAGCAGCGGGCCGACGAGCAGGGCGAGCCGCGCTTCCTGCTGCTGGAGACCATCCGCGAGTACGCCCATGAGCAGCTGGTCGCCGAGGCCGAGCAGGCCAGCGCCGCGTTTCGCCACGCCGCCTACTACCTGGAGCTGTCCGAAACCGCCGAGCGCGAGTTCCAGGGGCCGCAGCAGATCGTGTGGCTGGAGCGGCTGGCGATCGAGCACGACAATATCCGGGCGGCGCTCGGCTGGGCGCTCGCCCATGCCGACCCGCTGCCGGCCCTGCGCTTCGGGGTCGCGCTGTGGATGTTCTGGCAGGTGCGCGGCTTCCTGAGCGAGGGCCGGGCCTGGCTGGACGCCATCCTGCGCCACGCCCCGCTGCCCAGCGTCGAGCGCGGGCGCATCCTCAACGGCGCCGGCATGATGGCCTGCAATCAGAGCGATGTCGAGCTTGCTGAGCGCATGTGCCGGGAAAGCCTGGAGCTGGGCCGCCGCTTCGGCGACGAGGAGGGCGTCGCCCATGCCCTGAACAACCTCGGCACGGTCGCCATGAGCACCTGCGCCTACGACCAGACCATCGCCTATTCGAGCGAGAGCCTGGCCATGGCCCGCCGCCTCGACATGCCCTGGCTCCAGGGCTGGGCGCTGATCACGTGCGGCTACGCCTACTATGAGCTTCAGGAGCCCGACCGCGCCAAAGCGGTGCTTGAAGAAGGGTTGGCCATCTTCCGCCAGCTGGGCGGGCTGCGCGGCGAGGCGTTCGCGCTGCTGTTTCTCGGCTCGATCGCCCAGTCCCAGCGCGACTACGCCCTGACCGAGACCTATGCCGGCGAAGGCCTGCTGCGCTACCGCGCTCTCTGCGATGTCCAGGGCATCGCCTTCGCCAATGAGCTGCTCTCCTATGTGGCGCGCTCGCGCGGCCAGCTTGAGCAGGCCGCCGGACTCCTCGGCGAGGCGATCGAGCTGCTCGCCGAACAGGATGATA
>DASWWB010000838.1:0-5093 GCA_036406115.1 Herpetosiphonaceae bacterium | reverse complement strand
AGCGGGGGTGGCGTCAAAATGGGGACTGGGGACTGGGGACTGGGGACTGGGGTCAGGGGTCAGGGGTCAGGGGTCAGGGATCAGGGGTCAGGGATCAGGCCGGCCTGCGAAGCCGTGAGCGCGCTCTGGGTGGCGCCCGCCGCCCTTCGATCCGGCCTGCCCCCTGATCCCTGATCCCTAAAATCCTACCCCTCCCAGCCTTCGGCCGCCGCCCAGCCCTCGGCGGCGCACCAGATCAGGTCGCAGGCGGGGTCTTTGAGATCGTAGTAGGCCTCCCAGTCGTCGGGGTGGCGGCGGGCGAGCTGGCGCTTGATCTCGGCGTAGGCGCCGGCGGCGACGGGATGGGCGCGCAGATAATCGCGGAACAGCAGGGCGTAGCGCTGGTTGGCGCTGCCGGCGCGGCGGACGTGGAGATTGGTGCGGCGCTGGCCGGCCGGCGGGCGGAAATACCACTTCTGCCAGTCGCGCTCGGGCCGCTGGTCGAGCGGCGGCCGGTGATCGCCGGTGATCGCGGGATCGCGCGCGTAGCCCAGCCCCGCGAGGGCGGCCTCGACCGCCGGCTCCAGCTCGGCGACCGTCACCTGGATGTCAATCACATCCTTGGCGGCCAGGCCGGGGACTGCGGTGGAGCCGATGTGGTCGACCCGCGCCCCGCGCCCGTCCAGCGCCCGGCGCAGCGGCCCGGCCAGCAGCTCGAACTCCCCGGGCCAGCGCGGATCGTACTCCAGAATCTCGATCATGGCGGCGCTCCTTCTGCGGATTGGATCAAAGCGGCGAGCGAATCCGCCCGCCCCCAGGAGTATAGCCGCCGGCGCCCGCGTGCCATCCGTCGCGCGTTTGAGCCGGGCGGGACCCATCCTGTGGCGGAACCGCTCGACGGCGGCGCCGCGCGGTGCTACGATGCCGCCGTCCGTGGCTCGCGGCGATGGCGCGGCGGGCGCTGTGCGAAGGAGGCGGCAGTGAGGCAGCCATTCAAGCTTTTGTATTTCGCCGGTATCGTGGGCCAGATCATCATCCGCATGCCCTACGAGCGCGAGCGCCGGCAGCGCCCGATGGCGGACAGCAGGGTGTCAGGGCTGGAGCGGGCGCTGTTCGGGCTGCTGTCGCTGGCGATGTTCGGTCTGCCGGCGCTGTACGCCGCAACCCGGCGGCTGGATTTCGCCGACTATCCGCTCGCGCCGGAGTCCCGGCGGCGGCTGGGCCGGCTGGGCGCCGCGCTGCTGGCGGCCTCGCTCTGGCTGTTCTGGCGCTCCCACCGCGACCTCGACGCCAACTGGTCGCCCTCGCTGGAGATCGGCGCCGGGCACGCCCTGGTGACCGACGGCGTCTACCGCTCGATCCGCCACCCGATGTACGCCTCGTACTGGCTCTGGGCGCTGGCCCAGGCGCTGCTGCTGCCCAACTGGCTCGCCGGCGGCGGCAGCCTGGCCGCCTTCCTCGCCCTGTACCGGCTGCGCGTCCCCGCCGAGGAGCGGATGATGCGCGATCATTTCGGCGCCGCCTACGAGGCCTATGCAGCGCGGACCGGCAGGATCCTGCCCCGGCTGCGCGGCTGAGCCCTGAGCCGGGGGCCATGAAAACGCCGCGCCGCTCGCAAGCGGCGCGGCGTCGCTGGCTCCGGCTTAGCGGCTGATGACGGGCAAGAACAGCCGCGACCGAGCCTGAGCCTGGGCGAGGGCGAAGGCCACCGGCGCTGCCCCGCTGGCCCGCGCCGTCACGCTGTACGAGCCGGCGATGGCATTGGCGGTGACGGTGACTGCGGCGCCGCCGTCGATGGTCGTCGTCCCCGTCACCACCGCCGGCGCGATGCCGGCGCCGCTCGCCGGGCCGCTCCAGGTGACGACGCCGCCCGGGCCGACCGGCTCGCCGGCAGCGTTGGCGGTGAGCCGCACCGCCAGCGGCAGCGCGAAGGGACTGTTCGTCGCGGAGGTCTGGTTGGCGCCGCCGACACCGGCCATGGCGAAGCCGCGCGACTCGAAGGCGCCGATGTCGCAGGCGCCCACGCGGCCGATCCCGCGCTGATCGGCGGCGGGGCAGGTCTCCGGGTCGGCGCCGTCGATCGCCGGGCTGCCGGGCAGGAGCGCGTGCGTCTCGCCGGCCCCGCCGTAGCCGCCCAGCGGGGCGAGGAGCGCCGCGGTGTTGCTGATCGTGTGGCTCAGCGCGCCGCTCAAGGTGACGCCGGCGGTGCTGCCGATCAGGTTGTAGTCGGCCGAGACGACAGGCCCGGCCAGATCCGCCGGCTGGCCGCCCCGCGTGTTGCTGGCGATCAAGGCGTTGCCGGCGGTCACGGTGCCGCTCCAGCGCCGGATGCCGCCGCCGCCCGCGCCGGCCGTCGCATTGCCGGCGATCGTGCTGTTGAGCAGCGTCAGCGTCCCCTGGTAGTGCATGATGCCGCCGCCTCCGTCGTCGCTCGCGCCGGCGGCCTGGTTGCCGCTGACCGTCACGTTGACGAGCGTGGTCCGGCTCCTGGTGTTGCTGGTCTGGATCCCGCCGCCCGAGCCGATGCCGGTCCCGTCGCCGCTCACATTGTCGCGCACCAGGCTGTTGGTGATCGTGAGGACGCCGCTCGCGTCGATGCCGCCGCCCCCGCCGGCGGCGCGATTGGCTGCGATCACGCTTTGATCGATGAGGGCGGTGCCGCCGCTGTCGGTGGCGAGTCCCGCGCCGAAGCGGGCCGTGTTGCTGATCAGGCTCGTGGCGCTCAGGGTCATCCGCCCGCCGCTCGCGCGCAGGCCGCCGCCGAGGGTCGCGGCGCTGTTGCCGGCGAACGTGCTGCCGGCGACCGCGACCGTCGCCCCGTAGCTGTGCAGCCCGCCGCCGTAGGTCGCGCTGTTGCCGGTGAAGTCGCTCTCCTCGATGAGCAGCGCGGCGGCTTCGGCCCACACGCCGCCGCCGTTGATGTCGGCGGTGTTGGAAAGGAATTCGGTCCGGCTGATTGTCGCCGTGCCGGCGGCGATGAAGATGGCGCCGCCTGACGAGCCGGCCTGGTTCGAGTCGAACCGACTGCGCTGGACGACCAGCCGGCCCTCGCTGAAGATCGCCCCGCCGTCGTTGCCCAGGGCGTGGGTCAGCGTCAGATCGGTCATGGTCAGGGCGCCGGTCGCGCCGATGGTGAAGATCTGCGTGTCGGGCGAGCCGTCGTTGTCGCGGTCGCCGCTGATCGTCACGGCGCGGCCGGACCCGTCGATGGTGAGCGCGCGCTCCATTGCGATCGGGCTGTCGAGATAGATCCGGGCGTCGGCGGCGAACGTGATGACGCCGCCGTCGCAGAGCCCGTCCACCGCCGCGCGCAACGTGCCGGGGCCGCTGTCGCCGGCGCTGGTCACGCTGCGCGCATTCAGGCAGGCGGGCTCGAAGGTCGCCGTGGCGCTGCGGGACTCGTCCATGGCCAGGGCGCAGGTGAGGCTCGCGCCCTGGCAGGCGCCGCCCCACGCCGCCAGGATCTGGCCGGCGTCCGGCGTCGCCGTGAGCACGACGGCCGCGCCGCGATCATACTCGGCGGCGCAGACGCTGCCGCAGTCGATGCCGCCGATGTCGCTGGCGACGCTGCCGCCGCCTGAGATTGCGACCGCCAGGGTCGCCGGGCCGTCGAGCAGCAGACTGACGTAGGCGGTCGCCGGCAGGTCGTTTGCGGTGAACGAGGCGGTGTGGCCGTCGATGCTCAGCCCGTCCGTCAGCATCGCGGCGTCGGCGAAATCGCCGTCCGTATCGACCAGCAGTGCCAGCCGCGCCGGGTCGTAGCTCCCGGCGGGGAGGCCGCTGAGATCAAACGCGACGGTCGCCGGCCCCGGGTCGCCGCTCCGTTGCAGGCGCCAGACGCGGGCGATGCGCTGGTAGTCCGTCCCGCTGGCCCGGGTCCCGCTGATGATCGCCGTGGCGGCCGCGCCGTCGTGGCCCCAGATCAGGAAGCTGCGATCCTCGGGCAGCGGCGCGGTCTCTGTCAGGGCGCCGTGGGCGACGGTGAGGATATCGCCGCCGGCGGCGCTGGTCGAGCGGCGCTGGTCCAGCGCGCTGGCGTCGTCGCGGCCGATGCCGGCGACATTCCGCTGATAGGCGCCGTCGGCGGCCCAGACCGTGGCGCCCTGCGAGTCGGCGTAGCTGACGGGCGCGCTGGTCGATCCGAGCGTGAGGCCGTATTTGAGCGCGAGATAGCTTTCCACTTGGTTGCGCTCGGCATCGCTCAGGCCGCGCTTGTAGGCGATGAGCTCGCCGATGTCGCCGGTCCAGGACAGGCTGCCGTCGGAATTTTTGCCGACCGTGAGCTGCGCGCTGACGTTGGTGCCGAGCGTGCCGGATTGCGTTTTGCTCGCATCCTGCGCGCCGTCGATGAGCAGCTTCTGGGTCGTCGCCGATTTCCACCCGGTGACCACGTGCGGCTGGCCCGTGATCGAGGCGGCGCCGTTCAGCCTGCCGGTTGTGTCGCTTGGGATATCGAAGCGCGCGGCGTCTCCGTTCCTTTCGAAGCCGACCCGGTTGGAGTCGCTTGTCTGCCACTTGAACCACACGCCGCCGCCGGTTGTCTGCTTGGCGAAAAGGATCGTGGCCTCGGTGGCGCCGAAGAGATCGCTCCCGCGCGCCGTGCGGGTCAGATAGTCGGTGGTGTCGAAGCTGAGGGCGGGATTGCCGTTCCAGGCACTCGCCTGATAGGCGGGCTGGTTGGCGGGGGCGGCCTGGGCGACACCTAGCCCTTCGCCGGCCTGGTCGTCCCAGCGGGCGACTGCCGCGCCGTTCTGGGGCTGCGCGATGCCCGCGTCAGCCTTCAGCCAGAGGCCGAGGCCGGTGGCGACCCCTCCCGGAGCTGTCGCAATGACGCGGGCGGTGGCGGTGACAACCGTGCTCTGCGCATCAAGGGTGGCGGTGAGGGTGGCGGTGTAGGAGCCGGGGGCGGCGTAGGTGTGCTGCGCGGTCGCCCCGCTGGCGGTCGCGCCGTCGCCGAAATCCCAGGCGTAGCTTGCGGCCGGATTGAGGGCGCTGGCGCTGAACGACGTGGCCGCGCCCAGCAGCGTCGGCGAGGAGACGTCCGCTGCGGGGCAGAGCCCGTAGCTCATCTCATCGATGCCGACGTAGTTTGAGCTGCTGCCGCTGGGTCCGCC
>DASWWB010000837.1:0-3823 GCA_036406115.1 Herpetosiphonaceae bacterium | reverse complement strand
CGCTATGCTTGACACGATCAATCGCTGTGAGGAAAACAATCATGCACCTGATCGACGATCGGCTGCTGGCCGGACTTGACGAGCTGCGGGCGGCGGTCAAGCTGCTGCCGGCCGGCGCCGAATCCGACCTGGCGCGCCAAGCGCTGGACCTGGGGCTGGCGGTCTGCGCCGGGATCGCCGGCGAGCGCTTGGCGCCGGCCCTAATCCATCAATTCGTCCGCCGCCTGTGCGATCTGCTGGCGGATGAAGGCGTCGAGATCGCGGTGGGCCTCGTGCTGCCCCGGCCGCCGCGCCTGCTCTGCGCCTGAGCCCGGCCGCCGGCGTGCTACAATACGGCGCCGCCAGCACGCTAGCGCGGGGAGGCGGCCCCCGCAGGAAGACGCCATGGCCGACCAACCCGCCCCCGCCCCCCACGCCCGCAACGGGCTGAACGACCTGACCGGCCGCGAGTGGCTCTACGCCACCCGCTCGGTCGCGCTCTCCGGCGCCCCCGCCGAGCCGATCAACGATCTCTCGCCCGAGGAGTGGGCGGCCTTCGCGGCGCCGCTGCTGGCCACCAGCTACCCGACCCGCGGCCCGGCCAGCGCCGCCCATCACATCCGCCGCGCCCATCCCTCGCCCAAGCCGCCCCAGCTCATGGCCGAGCTGATCCGCTTTTTCACCAAAACCGGCGGCAGCGTGCTCGATCCCTTCGCCGGCGCTGGCGGGACGCTGCTGGCCTGCGCCGCCACCGAGCGCGACGGCCTGGGCATCGAGCTGTCCCCCGACTACATCGCGCTCTACCAACGGGCCGCCAGCGAGCTGGGCCTGGCCGAGCTACCGGTGCTCTGCGGCGACTCGCGGGAGCTGCTCGGCGCCGCCGAGGTCCGCGAGCGCTCCTTCGACCTGGTGCTGACCGATCCGCCCTACGGCTCGATGCTCAGCCGCCAGCGCACCGGCGAGCGCCGCAAGCAGGGCCGCGGCGAGGCCACGCCCTTCACCGCCGACAGCGCCGACCTGGGCAACATGGGCTACGAGGCGTTTCTCGGCGAGCTGCGGGCGATCGTCGGCCAGGCCTGCCAGCCGCTGCGCCCCGGCGGCCACCTGGTGCTGTTCGCCAAGGATTTGCAGCCCACGCCGGATCATCACAATATGCTCCACGCCGATATCGTGGCGGCGCTGGGCGACCTGCCCGGCCTGCGCTACCGCGGCTACCGCATCTGGTACGATCAGAGCGCGATGCTCTATCCGTTCGGCTACCCCTACGCCTTTGTCGCCAACCAAGTCCATCAGTTTATTTTGATTTTCCAGAAGCAGGGGGCGCGATGAATCGACTGGCCCTGGTCACCGGCGGCGCCCATCGCGTCGGCCGGGCGATCGCCCTTGAGCTGGCCCGCGCCGGCTATGATCTCCTCATCCACTACCACAGCTCCGCCGCGCCCGCCGAGCAGACCGCCGCCGAGATCCGCGCGCTGGGCCGCGCCGCGACGCCGCTCGCCGCCGATCTGGGCGACCCCGCCGCCCTCGACGCGCTGTTCGACGAGGTCGCCGCGCGCTGGGGCCGGCTTGACGCGCTGGTCAACAGCGCCGCGATTTTCCCGCGCACGCCGGTCGGCTCGGTCACTGTCGCGCAGTGGGACGAGCTGATGGCGGTCAATCTGCGGGCGCCGTTTTTCTGCGCCCAGCGCGCCGCCGCGCTCATGCCCGACGGCGGCGTGATCGTCAATATCGCCGACGTGGGCGGCGAGATCCCCTGGGCCGGCTTCGTGCCCTACGGCATGTCCAAGGCCGGCATCTTGATGATGACCCGCGGCCTCGCCGCCGCCCTCGCCCCGCGCATCCGGGTCGGCGCGGTCGCTCCCGGCCCGGTCCTGATGGCCGACGGCACCCCGCCCGATCAGGTCGAGCTGGCGACCCGGCGCACGTTCCTCAAACGGGTCGGCACCGCCGAGGACGTGGCCCAGGCCGTGCGCTTCATCGCCGAGGCGCCCTACCTGACCGGCGAGACGATCTACATCGATGGCGGCCGCCGGTGGGGGTAGGGGTTCGCCCTCCCCCCGCCCTCCCTGCCGGGAGGGAGCGCAAGGGGGCAATGCCCCCTTGCATCCCCCGAAGGCCGAGGTGGGCGCTCATTATTTTTGGGCGCACAGGGCCGTCGCATCTCGGGGCGTGGTTTTAGGCTAGTGGTGAGAGTGAGATATTCGCCGTAGCTGCCCGGAACTTGCCATAGCTGCCTGGTGAGCGTGGGGACCTGTTTGGCTTTCGGGTTTAGGAAATTGGCTTGGTGGCGGCCTGAGGCTGGCGGGCGGGGACATGCTCGTCAGCCGGCTGCGGCAAGCTCGCCAGCGGCGCCGCCCAGGGCGCGCCGCGATAAGGAGATACGAATGGACGCACCGAAACTTTCGCTCACGCACGTGGTCGCGCAGCCGCGCCAGCCCGGCCCGAAGCCGCCGCTGCTGCTGCTGCTGCACGGCGTCGGCGCCAACGAGCAGGATCTGATCGGCCTGGCGCCCTACGCCGACCCGCGCTTCCTGGTGATCAGCGCGCGGGCGCCGCGCCGCTACAGCTACGGCGGCTTCGCCTGGTTCGACCTCAACTGGCACTCCGGCGGCTTCAGCATGGATCCCGAGCAGGTCCGCGAGGCCTGGGAGCAGGTCCAGCGCTTCGTCGGCGAGGCGGTCGCGGCCTACGGCGCCGATCCCGAGCGGGTCTACCTGGCGGGCTTCTCCCAAGGGGCGATCGTCAGCCTGGGCGCGACCCTCACCAAGCCCGAGCTCGTGGCCGGCCTGGTGGTGATGAGCGGCCGCTGGATGCCCGAGCTGGGGCCGCAAGCCGACGCGGCAGCGATCGCCGGCCTGCCGGTCATCGCGGTCCACGGCCTGCGCGACCAGGTCATCCCGGTCCAGTTCGGCCGCGCGATCCGCGATTTCCTGGCGACCCAGCCGGTCAAGCTGGAGTACCGCGAGTACCCGATGGCCCACGAGGTTTCGCTGGAAAGCCTGGGCGATATCAGCAGCTGGCTGACCGCCAGGCTCGACCAGCCCCGGCGCCTGGCGGCCAGCTCCGCCGACTGATGCGCGTCGCGCTGCTGACGCTCGGCTCGCGCGGCGATGTCCAGCCCTTCCTGGCCCTGGCGCGGGCGCTGCGGGCCGCCGGCCACGAGCCGGTCCTGGCGGCGTCGGCCGGCTTCGCTCCCTGGATCCGCAGCCACGGCGCCGGCTTCGCGCCGATCAGCTTCGACGCCGAGCGCTTTTTCCGCCAGCCGGCCCTGGAGCGGGCCAAAGGCTCGCGGCTGCGCTTCCTGGCGGCCATGCGCCGCGAGATCGGCGGCCAGATGGTCCTGCTGCTCGATGAGTTCTGGCAAGCCTGCCAGGGCGCCGAGCTGATCATCGCGCCGCCGCCGCTGGCCGCCGCCGCCTACGAGACGCTCGGCGCCGGCCCGCCGCTGGTCGCCGCCAGCCCGCAGCCCTTCCTGCCGACCGGCGCGTTCCCCAGCTTTTTCCTCGGCGCGCCGATCGGCTTCGGCCGGCGCGCCAACCGCCTGAGCCACCTGGCCCTTGAGCGCGGCTTCTGGCTCTGCGTGCGGCCCTGGATCAATCGCTGGCGGCGCGAGCGGCTCGGCCTGCCGCCCGCCAGCTGGTCCGGCGCGTTCGAGGCCATGCGCCGCGACCGCGTGCCGTTTCTCTTTGCCTACAGCCGCCACTTGCTGCCGCCGCCCGCCGACTGGCAGCCCTGGCACACCGTCACCGGCTACTGGTTCCTCGACGAGGAGTGGGAGCCGCCGGCGGCGCTGCGCGCCTTCCTGGAGCGCGGGCCGCCGCCGGTCTATGTCGGCTTCGGCAGC
>DASWWB010000836.1:0-6671 GCA_036406115.1 Herpetosiphonaceae bacterium | reverse complement strand
GGCGCCGCGGGATAATCGGGCGATTCGCCGGGGCCGGCCCGGCGGGAGGCGGCGATCCGCCAGCTACTTGGTCGCGGCCTCAAGGAACTTGACGATCTCGTCAACCTGCTCGTCGGTGATCGGCAGGCCGCCCTTAGGCAGCATCGGCGGGAAGTTGCTGCCATCCAGCGGCTCGGGGCCGACGCCGGGGCCGCCGCCGCCTTGGATGATCCACTCGCGCACGTTGGCCGTGTTGACCTCTTTGCCGTTCGGCAGGGTCTTGCCGTAGGCCTTGGTGCCAGCGCCGAACAGGCCGGCGAGGCCGGGGCCGGAAAGCGCGTCGGTAGTCGTGGTGTGGCAGCCGCGGCAGCCCATGAAGGCCTCGGCGCCCGCCGCGATCTCGGTCGGCACCGGCGTGGAGGCCACGGTCGGCGCGACAGCCTGGGCGGTCTGCTTGTAGCTATCGCCGTTGGCCAACGCGGCCTCGGTAAGGCTTCCGCCCTGCATCGAGATCACATAGGCGGCGATGGCCTTGACCTGGTCATCGCGCATGCCGTTGGCCTTCCAGGCCGGCATCGCCGTGTCGCGGACACCGTTGGCGATCGTGTACTCGACGTAGTTGCGCAGCGAGCCGTATTTCTTCTGGATGCCGTTGGTCGAGGTGTAAGCTGCGGTGCCGGGGCCTTTGCGACCCTGCAAGTCGTTCAGCGAAGGGGCACCGAAAGCCACCGTGGGCGGCATGCCGCCGCCGCCGGCCAGGCCGTGGCACGAGGCGCAATACTGCTCGTAGTTGCGCTGGCCGAACTCCAGCTGGAGCGCCTCCTGGCGGGCGTTGGTCGCCACCAGGCGCTCGGCGGTCTGGCCGAACCAGATGTAGCCGAGCAGGGCGACGGTCGCCAGGGTGAAGAACAGCGAGATAGCGATATTTTTCGTCATAACATTCCTATGCGAGTGCGCGAGGCACTACTCATGCGCTTTCGTCTGGCCGACCTTGACCGTCGCGTAGCGGTTGATGTACTTGGTCTGGGAGTAGCGCGAACGCTCCTCGCGGCCCTCGGTGATGACCGAGCTGAGCGTGCCGTCCGGATTGGCCGTGACCGTCACCCAGTTCATGTCCAGCGTGACCCGCTTCTGAACCAGGCTGTCGGTCTTGGTCAGGATCGCGCCCTCGGTCGCCTGATCGTAGACCCAGGGCTCGATCGTCAGGGTGACCTCGGGGCGGACAAAGCGCGCGTCGAAATCCGACCAGTACTTCACGTCTTCCTTCAGCTCCAGCAGCAGGTGGCGGGTCTCCTCGGTCAGGCTTTCCGGCGTCTGGCTGGTGACCAGGCCGAACTCGCCCTCCTTGAACTCGCCGACGGCGGCGTCGTAGTAGAGCTTGTAGACCAAGCGGTCGTTGGGCAGGGCGTCGAAGGGCAGCGCCGCGACCAGGCCCGTCTCCTCGACCGGCACGTAGTGGACGGCCAGCTCGTTGGAGGCGACTTTCTGGATGCCGAAGGCCGGCAGGCCGCCGTAGGAGACGATCACGAAGACGATCAGCGAGGCGATGCCGCCGACCAGCGCGATCTTGCGATCGACAAAGCGGCGCGACGGATTGCGGTCGATGTAGGGCAGCAGGAACAGCGCGCCGAAGACAATGCCGGCCACGCCGAGGCCCCAGACAATCTTATCGCCCAGCTTGAGCATGCCCTGGAGCCAGTAGAAATACCAGGGCGCCTTGGTGTGCTGCGGGGTCTCCAGCGCGTTGGCGTGGTTCTCCAGCTTGGCGTCCCAGAAGAAGTTGTTGACGAAAATAAAGGCGAAGGTCAGGATCAGGATACAGGCCAGCTCAAAGAAGACCTGGTCGGGCAGGAAGGGAATCTTGCGCTTGGTGGCCTTCTTGTTGACGAACAGCTCGTGGATGGGCGAGATATCCTGTTTGCGGACCGCGTAGTAGTGGACGCTGATCAGGATGATCGTCAGCATCGGCAGCATGAAGATATGGAGCAGGTAGAAGCGCAAGAGCGCGCCCGCGCCGATCTCCGCGCCGCCGCGCAGCAGGCTGCCGATCGCCGGGCCCACGCCGGGGGCCGCGTCGGCCATGGAGGAGCCGATCGTCACCGCCCAGTAGGCCAGCTGGTCCCAAGGCAGCAGGTAGCCGGAGAAGGACAGCAGCAGCGTCATCAGCAGCAGGATCATGCCTGTCACCCAGATAAATTGCCTGGGCGCCTTGTAGGAGGCGGTGAAGTAGGTCCTGAGCATGTGTAAGATCACCACCGCCACCATGAAGTGGGCGCCCAAGCGGTGGACGTTGCGCATCAGGCCGCCCAGCGGCACGTCGTTCATGATCTTGAGCATGGTGCCGTAGGCCTCGTTGGGCGACGGCGAGTAGTAGATCATCAGGATGAGGCCGGTGATCGCCTCAAGCACGAAGAAGAAAAACGAGAGCCAGCCGAGGCCCATGGTGTAGTACCAGGCCGTCGCCTCCTCGGTCACCGAGCGCGGGCGGATGTGATACCAGAAGCTGTTGGAGTGGACGCGCATGCGCGGGTTGGGCCGGGGCGCCGGCTCGCCGCGCAGCGTGTCGCGCCACTCCTTGGCGCCCATGCTGGGGAAGAAGGAGCGGCCGACTTCGGTGAGCCAGCCGCCCAGCCCCTTGGGCCGATTTTCAGGGGTTACTGCCATTGCGAATGCTCCTTTGCGACTGCGGCCCTAGGCGTGGGTCTTGCCAGTCTTCTTCTTGCCGGTATCGACCACCAGCGCGCCGTTCTCGACCGTCACCGGGAATTGGTCGAGGTTGCGCGGCGCCGGGCCGAGAACATAGTTGCTGTTGCGCTGGAAGGTGGACCCGTGGCACGGGCAGATGAAGCGGTTCTCGGCCTGCTGGAACGGGATCAGGCAGCCCAGGTGGGTGCAGACCTGGTAGATCGCCATGATGCCCTCAGCTTCGACCCCGACGAAGCCGTCGTTGGTCACGACCTCGCCGTTGGCGGTCGGGTCCTTGCCTTCGATCTTGACGATATAGAACTTGCCGCCGGAGTTCAGCTCGGGGGCCTCGGTGGTGGTGTAGCTGGCGGCGGTGCGCGGCAGGATAAACTTGCCGCCGAACTCGCCGGCCTTGACCCGCGGGTAGGCGAAGCCGCCGGGGATCCATGCGCCCTCGCTGGGCAGCTGCTTGACCAGCTCGTCGTTGTTGTTGGGCGAGAGCATCGTGCCCAGGCCCAGGGCGGTCAGCACGGCGGTCGAGCCGGCCAGGGCGTAGGCCATCAGCTCGCGCCGGTTGATGGCCACGCGCTCGCGCACGGGCTTGACCGCCCGCGAGCGGGTGATCGTGTCAACGCCAGCTTTGGCCTGCACTGCCTGGGCTTCCGCCTGCGAGACAATGCGGCGCCCGCCGGATTGTTTTTCTTCTTTGGCCATAGCTTAAGCTCCTCAATCGCCCAAAGACAGACGCAGGCGACGAATAGATAAAAACAACCGCTCAATCGTTCGGGGCGGGGTTAATCGGTATTGTAACATATCGCACAGACTAGCGTCAAACCAGCGGCAGGTCGATTTTTGCGCTTTGCAATGGGCTAATTCACCTCAGGCGATTCCCAATTCTTCATCAGATCCGGCGCTCAGATCAAGGTACCAGAGGTCGGGATATTTCTTGTCTTGGTCGGCGCGATGGACCCGGATCTCGCCCAGGTAGGAGATCGCGACCGGGCGCTGGCAGTCCAGGCAGCGGTAGATGTCGTATTTGAAGCGCTCGCTGACCGGGTTGGCGATGGTGGCGTTGATGTCGTAGGCCTCGGTGTTGGCGCCGCCACACCACGGGCAGGTCACCGGGTAGATCACCACCCAGAGCGATTTGCGGAAACGGCGCGGGTACTCGCGGCCCTTGCGCCGCACTGTCCGGTCCGGCCAGCGCACATCGAGCATCAGCTCCTTGCACTGCGGGCAGCGCTTGATCTGGTGCGGCAGGTCGATCTGCGGATTGACCACCCGCACGGCCTCGCCCACCTGCATCGGCCCCTCGTAGCCGCACCAGAGACAGGTTTTGGGTTGTTCCATCATTCGTTCCTTTTGCTGGCGTGGGTTTGTGGATGTCCATTATACGGATACCTTGAGAGTCGTCAGTCGTCAGTCGTCAGGAACCGCGGCCCGCCGGTTTTAGGCAGAAAACTCCGGGCCAGGCTGACCAAGGAGGCGCGCCAGATTCGCCAAGAGCCAGCGCTAGATCCCTGATGACTGACGACTGCCGACTGCAAACTTGCGGCCCCCAAGCGCCTATGCTAGACTCGGGCACCACCGCTTGTCGTGTTTTCAGGAGGGGTTTCTATGGCGATAACGGATCGCATGTTGATCGGGGCGATTGCGAGCAATCCCGGCATCTACGACGGCGCCGGCCAGGCGCGGTACTGCTTCCAGTGCCAGCTGATTTACTTTGCCAGCGCCAAGCAGCCCGCCCCCGAGCACGACAGCCACCCCTCGTTCGATTTGCCGGCGCTCAACGCCGACGGCTCCGCCAAGCTGGTCACGGCCTTCAAGCGCTTCATCAAGCGCTGGTCGCCGGAGCGCCAGGACGAGATCGAGCGCTTCGGCATGCGCAAGGGCTGGGAGCTGGCCATGGAGCTGCACTACGGCGGCGGCGCGCTCAAGGACGAGGAGGCGGCCGAGTGGAAGGTGATCGTCGACGGCCGGCTCAACCAGCTGGTGATCGAGGCCCGCAAGCAAATCGAGGCCGGCCCCGGCAGCCCGCCCCAAGGAGCCGGCAATGAGTGACGCGCCAGCCTGGGCGGATCTGATCCGCACCATCCCCGATTTCCCGATCCCCGGCATCCAGTTCAAGGATATCACCCCGCTGCTGAGCGACGGCCCGGCCTTCGGCGCAGTGATCGACGCCTTCGTCGAGCGCTACCGCGACATGGGGCTCGACGCGATCGTGGGCGTCGAGTCGCGCGGCTTTATCTTCGGCGCGCCGGTCGCCCATCGCCTCGGCATCGGCCTGGTGCCGATCCGCAAGCCCGGCAAGCTGCCGGCGGAGACAATCGGCGTCGAATATGCCCTGGAGTACGGCTCCAACCGGCTGGAGCTGCACCGCGACGCCCTCAAGCCCGGCGCCCGCGTCGTGCTGATCGACGATCTGCTGGCCACCGGCGGCACGGTCGCCGCCGCCTGCGATCTGCTGGGCCAGCTCGGCGCCGACATCGCCGAGGCCGCCTTCGTGATCGAGCTGGCCTTCCTCGAAGGGCGCGCCAAGCTGGCCTGCCCGATCTTCTCGCTGATCTCCTACTGATCGCCGGCGGGCGGCCGCCCGGCCGCCCCGTCCAGGATCTCCGCCACCGCCGCCAGCAGCGGCTCGGCCCGGAACGGCTTGCCGATCGTCGCCCGCACGTTGGGCGGGAAATCGCCGGCCGGCGGCCCGAGCGCGCTCATCAGCACCAGCGGCACGGCCTTGAGTTTCGCATCCTCCCACAGCCGCAGCGCCAGCTGGACGCCGCCAACCCGCGGCATCATCACGTCGCTGATGATCAGCGCCGCCTCCCGCTCGCCCAGCCACGCAAGCGCCTCGCGCCCGTTGTGAACCACGTGGGCCGCGTAGCCTTGCTCCTCCAGCAGCGAGCGGATGAACTGGCCGACGGCGTCCTCGTCATCAACGATCAGGACCATCGGGCTGGCTGGCTGCGTCATACATCGTTATCCCTTCCGAGGTAATGGCGAAGGCATGGCGGGCCGGGCTGTGGACGCTGCCGCGGAATTTGTGGACGATCAGGTGGCGGCGGACATGGGCGTTGGGGATGTCGTGCTGAAGCTCCAGATGGCCGTCGACCAGCGTGATCGCGTGGCTGTAGCGGTGATCCGGCGCCGCCGGCGTCGTGATCAGCGTCGTGCATTGATGGGCTTCGCTGGAGACTTGGAGATCGTGGATGAAATCATCCATGTCGGCGTCGGCGCCGATCCGCAGCGGCGGAAAGGGCAGGCTGTCGATCAGCAACAGCGTCGGCCGGTACTGGAGCATGATCTGGCGCGTCAGCTCAAGCAGCTCGTTGAGGCCGGACTTGAACTCGCGGTAGCCGTTGACATACACGACGGCGCTGCCCACATCGTTGTCGCGGAAAAAGGCGAACTGGCGCAGATAGGCGAACAGCCGCGAGTGGGTCTCGGTCAGCACGGTGAGGCAGACGGCGGTGCCGCCGCGCGCGACCACGTTATGGCAAATATGATTGGCCATGGTGGTCTTGCCGGAGCCGGGGACGCCGATCATGATGTAGACGCTGCCGGCGAAAAATCCGCCGCCCAGCACGGTGTCGAGAGGTTCGATGTCAGTTGGGATGCGGTGGAGCTGATTGGAGGCCGGCGTCTGGCGCTTCGCCATCGGGCAAATCCTTCCGCTTATGGGGATGCGTCCCCCCATCATACCACGCGGTTCAATCAAACTCGGCAGCGGGCGGCGGTTCAGTGGGCGGGAAGTCCGCCAGATAGGCCAGGCCAGCCTCGCTCGGCGCATAGGCGCCGAAGGGCTGGCCCGGCGCCGGCTCATGGCATGCGAGCCCCTTGGCCACCAGGCTGTCGAGGGCGGCGGCCAGGTGCTGGCGCAGCAGCCGCCGCTGGTGGGACAGGCGGATCGCCAGCCCGAAGTAGCCGACCGGATGTGGGATGGCGGCCAGCAGGCGCAGCACGCGCAGCTCGCTGGCGGTCAGATCTTGCCAAAACGCGCTCATAGGCGG
>DASWWB010000835.1:0-2172 GCA_036406115.1 Herpetosiphonaceae bacterium | reverse complement strand
CGGCGCGGCGGCCAACTAACGCGCGGGGCCGGCTCGATCTGATCGAGCCGGCCCCGCGCCGCGCTGTGAAGGGAAACGCGGCGCTCTAGTGGAACTGCTCCTCCTCGGTCGAGCCGGTGAGGGCGGTGGTCGAGGCCAGGCCGCCGGAGATCGCCTGGGTCACCTCGTCGAAGTAGCCGGTGCCGACCTCGCGCTGGTGCTTGGTGGCGGTGTAGCCCTTGCCCTCGCTGGCGAACTCGGCCTGCTGGAGCCGCGAGTAGGCGGCCATGCCCTCGTCCTTGTAGTCGTAGGCCAGCTCGAACATGCCGTAGTTGAGCGCGTGGAAGCCGGCGAGGGTCACGAACTGGAACTTATAGCCCATCTTGCCCAGCTCGCGCTGAAAGGCGGCGATCGTCGGCTCGTCGAGCTTTTTCTTCCAGTTGAAGGAGGGCGAGCAGTTGTAGGCCAGCAGCTTGCCGGGGAACTCGGCGTGGATGGCCTCGGCGAACTCGCGGGCCTCGTCGAGGTTGGGCTCGGCGGTCTCGCACCAGATCAGATCGGCGTAGGGCGCGTAGGCCAGGCCGCGGGCGATCGCGGTCTTGAGGCCGGGGCGGATGCGGTAGAAGCCCTCGGGCGTCCGCTCGCCGGTGATGAACTCCTGGTCGCGGGGGTCGATGTCGCTGGTGATGAGGGTCGCGGCGTTGGCGTCGGTGCGGGCGAGGACAATCGTCGGCACGCCCGAGACATCGGCGGCGAGGCGGGCCGCCACCAGGTTGCGCACGGCCTGCATCGTGGGGATGAGCACCTTGCCGCCCATGTGGCCGCACTTCTTCTCCGAGGCCAGCTGGTCCTCGAAGTGAACGCCGGCGGCACCAGCCTCGATCATCCCTTTCATCAGCTCGAAGACATTGAGCGGGCCGCCGAAGCCGGCCTCGGCGTCGGCGATGATCGGCGCGAACCAGTTGACGCCGTTCTTGCCCTCGGCGTGGTGGATCTGGTCGGCGCGCTGGAAGGTCTGGTTGATGCGCTTGACGACGGCGGGGACGCTGTTGGCGGGATACAGGCTCTGGTCGGGGTACATCTGGCCGGCGAGATTGGCGTCGGCGGCCACCTGCCAGCCGCTGAGGTAGATCGCCTTGAGGCCGGCTTTGACCTGCTGGAGGGCCTGGTTGCCGGTCAGGGCGCCCAGGGCGGGGATGAAATCTTCGGTGTGGAGCAATTCCCACAAGCGCTCGGCGCCCATGCGGGCCAGGGTGTGCTCGATCTGGACCGAGCCGCGCAGCCGCACGACATCCTCGGCGCTGTACGGCCGGCTGATGCCCTTCCAGCGGGCGTCGAACTCCCAGCTGCGATTGATCTCGGCGATGGCTTGTTGGTTGTTCATCGGAATTCCTCCTTGGCGGGCGGGTCCGCCGTCCCCGGCGGCTGCCTTACGCAGTGCATCATAACTGCACGTATCGTACCAGCCGCGCCGCGCGCTGTCCCCATCTAGTTGGTTATTTCACAACCTACCCGTTGGGGTGGGACGGCCCTGGCCGCCCGCGTAGGCTGAGCGCCGGAGCGGCGATCGGCCCTGCGACTGTGGCCCGGCTCGGCCGCCCGCCGCTACACTCGGGCGATTCCAGCCAAGGAGCCACCTGATGGAGATTGAGATCAGCGATCTGCCCAGGCGCCTGCGCCCGCTTTTCGAGACCGCCTCCCGCCCCCGCGACCGTTTCGCCCAGGCCCAGGAGATCTTGTTCGACCCGCGCGCGATCGGCGGCGGGCGCCGCGAGGCCCGCGATCCCAACTGGGGCGGCTTCCAGGTGATGGAGACCGCGCTCCAGGACGGCCACGCCGCTGTCGCCGGCCAGCAGGCCTGGGGCCTGTTCAACCCGGCCCGCAAGCCCGAGGCCTCGGCCTGGGCCTTCGCCCGGCTCGAAGCCCGCGATGCCTGGGCCGAGGCCGGCCGCTGGCTCGCCGCCTGCGCCGACACTCTACCCGCAGCCGCCCTGCCCGAGCGCCTCTCGCTCCTGCTGCTGCCCGCCGACCCCGCCAACCGCAATTTGATGCTGATGAATCGCGGCCTGAGCGGCTTCGCCGGCGGCGACGGCAACCTCGTCCTTGAAATCTGGCCCGGCGCCGGCAACCTGGCCCGGCTGCTGCCGGCGCTGGCCCGCCTCCTCGCCCACACCGCCCGCTGGCGCCTGTCTG
>DASWWB010000834.1:0-6440 GCA_036406115.1 Herpetosiphonaceae bacterium | reverse complement strand
CTCCGACCGGATCAGCGCCACGGTCCGCGACGACGCCGGCCTCGGCCTGGCGGCGGTGCTGGCCGAGCACGGCGCGTACATCAAGGCCGAGACGCTCTGCGACGCGCTGGAGCTGGCCGAGCCCGCCGCCGGCGCCCACGTCAGCCAGGTCGTGCTTGAGAAGGACGCGCCGCCGGCCCTGACGCTCGGGCTGGTCAAGCGCTAGGGGACGCGAGCGATGATCACTCCGCAGCGCGCGGCGCCAGACCCAGGCGCCGCGCGCTGCGGCAGGCGGGCATTGATTTGGAACGGACCCCGCCCGGCGACGCGGCCGGCGGCGATTCGCGGAGGAGCATGCGTGTGATGGAGCGGGACACCCGTTTGGAAGCCTACCTGGAGCGGATCGGCGAGCCGGGGCCGGTGGCGGCGGATCTGGCGACGCTGCGCCGGATCCACCGCGCCCATCTGCGGGCGATCACCTATGAAAATCTCGATATCCACCTCGGGCGCGAGATCGCGCTTGACGAGGAGCGGTTTTTCGCCAAGCTGGTCGGCGAGCGGCGCGGCGGCTGGTGCTACGAGATGAACGGCCTGTTCGCCGCGATGCTGCGCCGGATCGGCTTCGCGGTCCGGCTGCTGGCGACGACGGTCAACCGCGACCGCCCCGGGCTGGTCGCCGCCGACAATCACCTGGCGCTGCTGGTGGAGCTGGAGCGGCCCTATCTGGCCGATGTGGGCTTCGGCAACGGCTTGCAGGAGCCCATCCCGCTGGAGCCAGGCGCCTACGAGCAGGGGGGCTTCCGCTACGAGCTGGCCCGCGACGGCGAGCGCTGGTTTTTCCACAACTTCGGCCGGGGCGAGATCTACGATTTCACGCTGGAGCCGCGCCAGCTGGCTGATTTCGCCCACCCCTCGCGGGCGCTGCAAACAGATCCGGCCTCGGGCTTCGTGCGGGTCGCCACCTGCCACCGCTGGACCGAGGGCGCCATCCTCAGCTTGCGCGGCGCCGTGCTCCAGACCGTCACGCCGGCCGGCGCCACCGAGGAGACGATCGCCGACGCGGCCCGCTACGAGTCGCTGATCCGCGAGACCTTCGGGCTGGCGGTCGATGATCTTGACGGACTTTGGCGCAAGGTGCGGGCCGCCCACGAAGCCTGGGCGGCCCAGCAAGCCGCCGCCTGATGCGCCGGATCGTCGCCATGGAGCGCCCGCAGTCGATGGCTGCGGGCGCCGCGCGTTTTGGCGCCGCGCCGCGCAGACCGCTCCGCCCTAGCGCCCGAGCTGAGTCTTGAAAAACTCCAGGACGCGCCGCGCATACAGCTCGTAGGCGGCGCCCTGGAAGGCGTGGCCCTGGCCCTCGTAGGCGAACAGCTCGACCGGCTTGCCCAGGCGGCGCAGCTCGGCGGCGATCTGCTCGCTGGCGCTGATGTCGGTCGTCGCGTCGGCGGCGCCGTGGTGGAGCTGGAGCGGCGCCCCGGCTGCCTCCAGCTCGTAGAGCGGCGAGACGCGGCGGTAGGCGGCGGGGTTGGCGTCCGGCGGGAACGGCCAGGTCTCGGCGCCGGGATTGCCGCCGCTCTGGCGGAAGCGTCGCGCGTAGTCCTGGGCCAGGTCGGCGGGCGCCGGGGCGTAGGCGACCGCCGCCGCGATCTGGTCGCTGGTCGCCAGCGCGGCGACGGTGACCGACGCGCCCCGGCTGTGGCCCCACATTCCCACCTTGCCCGGCCGGGCCATCGGCAGCTTTTGGGCCAGCGGGATCAGCGCCAGGACATCGCGGTAGAATCCGGTGTAGAACGGATTCGGCCCGTCCTCGCCGCCGCCGTAGCCGCGGAAATCGGGCGCGACCACCAAGAAGCCGTTGCCGGCCATTAGCTCCGAGAACGCCCTGCTGTCCATCCCCGGCTGGTAGATGTCGCGGGCGATCGTGCCGCGGTTGGCGATGATCACCGGGAAAGGCCCGGCGCCGTCGGGCACATGGAGCAGCCCGGTCAGCAGGAGGCCGTCCGCCGGGTAGCTGATGCGATACGAGGTGTAGCCGGCGCCCCGGCCCCAGACCTCGCCGATCGCGATCTCGCCATCGCCGAACGATGCGGCGCGCAGGTCGGCGATGGCGAGGCCGGCGACGGGATCGGCTGTCGGCGTCGGCGCGGGGCTGGGCGTCGGTGTCGGCGCCGGCGCGCTGGTTGGCACAGGGCTGGGCGTTGGGGTGGTGGTTAGCGTCGGCGCGGCGACGGGCGGGCCGGCGGCCTGCGGGGCGGGGCCGCACGCCGCGAGGCCGGCGAGCAGCAGCGCGAGTAGACTCCAACGTGACATAAGATTCTCCGAATCGCAGCGGCGGGCCGCCGATCTTTGAACAAATTTGACTTAGCGCCGCGCGGGGCCGAAAAGCCCGGCCGCGCCGACGCAGCGGGTGTACAATGACTGACGGTCAGTGAATGGCAGGCGCCATTCGCTTCGTCGAACACTACGCGCCGGCGTGGCGCGCAGATGAGCTTCAAAGGGAGGCCAGTCCTTGGCACACACACTTTCCACCAGCGACCCCGAGGCGCGCCAAGCCCCTCCGGCCCGCCGCTCCCGCCCGTTTCCGCTGCGCCGGGTGCTCACCACCGTCTTGAGCTGGATGAGCGTCTGCTGGCTGGTGATCGCCGTCGTGCTCAGCCCGGCGGTGCCCGGCGGCTGGCTGACGATGCTGGGGCTGGCGCTGCTGTCGGCGGCGCCGCTGCTCGGCATGGCGCGCTGGTTCGGCGGCGGCGGCGTCCCGTCGGCGCTGGCCCGGCTGCTGGTGATCCGGCCGTTCTGGTACACCCAGCTGGCGTTGCCGCTGCTGGCGATCGCCGGGCTGCTCGGCACGCTGGTCGGCCTGGTCTTCGGCGCGCCGGGCGCCGGCGGCAGGACGGCGCTGCTGGCGGTGGGATTGGTCTACGCCGGCGGCGTGCTGGCTGGCTGGATCGGCTCGCGCCGCCTGACGGTGCGCCGCCTGGAGGCGCGGCTGGCCAATCTCCCCGCCGAGCTGGACGGGCTGCGGATCGCCCAAATCTCCGATCTGCACGTCGGCCCCCACACCTCGCGCCGCCATCTGGCGCGGATCTCGGCGACGGTGGCGGCGTCCCAGCCGGATCTGATCGCCATCACCGGCGACCAGGTCGATGACTACGCCGACGACGTGCGCCACTTCGCGGCGGCGTTCGGCGATCTGGCGGCGCCGCTCGGCGTCTTCGCCATCGCCGGCAACCACGATGTCTACGCCGGCTGGGACGGCGTGCGGGCCGGGCTGGAGCGGATGGGCGTCCGCGTGCTGGTCAACGAGGCCGAGCGCCTGAGCCATCGCGGCGCCGGGTTCTGGCTGGCGGGCACCGGCGACCCTGCTGGCGGCTACGCGGGCGGCGGCGGCTCGCCGGTCGCCCCCGACATCGAGCGGACGCTGGCCCGGGTGCCGGCGGGCGATTTCACGATCACGCTGGCCCACAACCCGGCGCTCTGGCCGGCCTTGGCGGAGCGCGGCGTCGATCTGACCCTCAGCGGCCACACCCACTACGGCCAGCTCGGCATCCCCCGCCTGGGCTGGAGCCTGGCGTCGGCGTTCCTTGAGCATGCGATGGGCTGGTACCGCCGCGACGGCTCGCTGCTCTACATCAATCCCGGCACCAATTTCTGGGGCATCCCGTTCCGCCTCGGCGCCAACCCGGAGGTCACGGTGCTGACGCTGCGCCACGCCGCCGAGCCCGACCAGGGCATCGGCCCCGAGCGCGCCTAGGGCTGCGCCGCGCAGCCGCCCTCCAGCAATGTGCTGTCGATCAGCTCGCCGTCGATAGTGACAAACTCCAGCAGGAGGCTGTCAGCGCCGGCGAGCAGGCGCATGGCGCCGTGGCGGGCGTTGTAGCGAATCACGCTGCCCTCGACGATGGCGGGGAAGCCGTAGGGCGCCGCGCCGCCCAGCCCGTTGACGACATAGGTCATGCCGCCGCGCTCGATCCGCTCGTAGTCGTGGTCGTGGCCGCCCAGCACCAGATCGGCGCCCCACTCCGCGAACGGCCACTGCATCCAGGCGTTGGAGCCGTGGGCCGCTGACGAATAGGGCGGGTGGTGCATGGTGACGATCTTCCAGCACTCCTCGGCGGCCGCCAGCCGGTCGCGCAGCCAGCGGCCCTGGATCGAGTCGGCGCTGACGCCGTCAGGCTCGTTGGGGTCGCTGTCGAGGACGAACCAGCGGGTCGGGCCGACCGCGACTTCGTAGTAGCGCTCGTTGCCGGGCAGGGCGAAGTAGTCGAGATAGGGCGCGGCGCCGGCTGTGAGCCAGTCATGGTTGCCCAGGGCCGGGAAAAACTGGTTGCGCTCGGCGCCGGGGCCGTAGACGCCAAGGTAGGGCGCGATGAACCGGTGGTAGTGCTGGCCGATGTGGGGATCGATGGTCT
Source organism: Herpetosiphonaceae bacterium (assembly GCA_036406115.1). GTDB lineage: Bacteria > Chloroflexota > Chloroflexia > Chloroflexales > Herpetosiphonaceae > DASWWB01. The sequence goes on along the minus strand of DASWWB010000834.1, from coordinate 2,052 downwards.
CGGCGGCGCCGACCGGATAGTTGTTGTCGCCGGTGGTGAAGACCGCCTCCGGCTGCCAGGAGGCCACCAGCCCGCCCACGAGGCCGGGCGCCGGCCCATCCACTCCGTAGTCGCCGATCACGGCGATCGGGACGGGCGACTTGCCGAAGACCTGCGGCAGCCAGCGCGGGCCGTTCCCCGCCGCCGGGCTGGTCGGCGCCGGGGTTTTGGTCGGCGCCAGCGTGATGGTCGGCGCGGCGGCTCCGGGGAGCGGGGCGCCGATGGGCGGCCCCTGCCCGCCCGCGCAGCCGGCGAGCAGCATCCCCAGCGCCAATCCTAATCCAAGCCTGCGGTGTTTCATCGCTCCCTCCGGCTAGGTCAATCGCTGGGGAGAAGTATAGCCCAACGCGCCGCCCCGGCGCGTTGGGCTATGTTTCGGGCGGATGGGCTAGCCGGCGAACCCCACGAGCCTGCCATAGGCCACGAACAGCGCGAACCCGAGATACAGCAGGTTTCCCGCGATCACGGGATATTCGTCGCGGCGCAGGTGGGTCGCGATCGCCCCGGCCATCACCAGCGCCAATCCGACCGCCGCCAGCGGCGCCAGCAGCGGCAGCCCTGGCAGGAGCGGCGCGGCGACGATCCCCGCCGCCGCGCTGGCCTTCAGCGCGCCGATCAGCTTGACGTGCCACGGCTTGAAATCAGCCGCCCAGCTTTGGAAGGGCAGGCGCGCGTAGCGGGCGTGGGGGACGATGATTTGGGCCAGCCCGCCCAAGCCGAAGCCGATGACCAGAAACCCTTGGATGACGGTGAGTGCGGTCGCCATGATTCAGTCTCCTTTGCTTAATCAGTCTGTCTGCCGTGAAACCAATCTGCCCTCGCGCGGCCTCGCGCCGCCACATGTCAGGCGGGGAGCCGCCAGACCCGGCCCGGCGCCGCCGGCGGCTTGAGGTGGGCGAGTTTGGCCGGATTGGCGATGTTGCGCACAGCGCGGATCTCGCCGCCGTCCACCTCCAGCGCGATGATCCCGGCGATGGCCCCGGCGATCCGGATGAGCAGCGCGGGCAGGCCGTTCGCCTCGATCGTTTCGACGGTCATCCTCGCCGGCGCGTGCGCCAGATTGCCGATGATGCTGCGCGCCACCTTGTCGCGGCCCAGGATCGGCCGCCGCGCCGCGCCCGGCACGTTGCCGCCGCTATCCGACCACGACGTGACATCTTCCGCCAGCAGCCCCATCAGCCCGTCCATATCGCCGGCGACGCAGGCGTCCATGAAGCGGTTGACCATTGTCTCGTGGGCCTCCGGCGAGGCGGGAAAACGCGGGCGGTGCTCCTTGACGTGCTTTTTGGCCCTGCTGCATAGCTGCCTGCATGCCGCCTCGCTGCGCCCGGTGATCTGCGCGATCTCAGGATAGGCGTAGTCGAACACCTCGCGCAGCAGAAAGACCGCCCGCTCCAGCGGCGACAGCCGTTCGAGCAGCACCAGAAACGCCATCGAGATCGATTCCCGGTCGGCGTGAAGCGGCAAGGGGAAGGGAAGCGCGTCCCCGGCGCCGGTCAGGACGGGCTCCGGCAGCCACGGGCCGACGTAGCGCTCACGCCGCGTTTGGGCGGATTTGAGATGGTCCAGGCAGAGATGATGCACGATGGTCGTCAGAAAGCTTTTGAGCGCGCGAATCGATTCCGGCGGCGTGGCCTGGTAGCGCAAATATGCCTCCTGCACGATGTCTTCGGCCTCCATCGCGCTGCCGATCATCCGGTACGCCATGCCAAAGAGCAGCGAACGATGGGCTTCGAATGCATCAGGTTGCACGGCTTCTCCTTTCGAAACAGGAACGGCGGCGTGTTCGAGGTAGGACGAGATTGGTCCGCAGGTTGTGACATGGCACGACAGATCAACACGACCATAGCAAATCTAGTAGTTTTATTGAAGTAATTGCTTGTTTGATTGAAGCCCCCTTGCTATACTGCGCCCGTATCGCTAGGCCCTGGCAGGGCGAAAGGATAGTGCCGATGCTTCTTTCCAACAAGACCGCCCTTATCTATGGCGCGGGCGGCGCCGTCGGCGGCGCGA
>DASWWB010000833.1:0-2502 GCA_036406115.1 Herpetosiphonaceae bacterium | reverse complement strand
CAGCACGTTGGTCGTCCCCTCCCAGATCGACAGCACCTGGCTGTCGCGCAGCAGGACGGGCAGGCCGGTGTCTTCGACATACCCGGCGCCGCCGAACGCCTCCAGCACCTCGCTCGCCACCATCACCGCCTGGCGGGCGGTCGTGAGCTTGGCGACCGAGGTCAGCAGGCGCAGCAGGTCGGCCTGCTCGGGCGTGAGCTGGCCGGACTCCTCGCGGCCCATCAGCTCGACGACGAGGAAGGTCAGGTGGAAGGCGCCCTCGAACTCGGCCTGGAGCGTGGCCAGCGTGTCGAGGTGGAGCGGCTTGCGGGCCAGCGGCGCGTCGAAGGCGACCCGCTTGTGGGCGTAGTCGCGGGCCAGGGCCAGTCCGCGGCGCATAAAGCCGACCGCCGAGACGCTGTTCCAGGTGCGGGTGACATGGAGCATCGGCACGATGTGGCGGATGCCGTGGGTGGTGCCGATCACCGGTCGCGCCGGCGTGCCGGTCAGCATCAGCTCGGCGGTCGGCACTTTGCGCGTGCCCAGCTTGTCCTTGAGCCGGTTGATCTCGATGTTTTGCAGCTTGCCGGCGGCGTCCCGGGTCTCGACATAAAACAGCGCCAGCCCGGAGCCGCCGACGTCGTTGTCAACCGGGCGGGCCAGAGTCAGGGCGATCTGCGAGGTGGTGGCCGAGGTGAACCACTTGCGGCCGTAGAGCCGCCACTGGCCGTTGTCGTCCTGCTGGGCGATCGTCTCGGTGCGGCCGACATCCGAGCCGCCGGTGGATTCGGTCATCCACTGGCCGCTGGTCCAGAACTGGCCGGGATCGCGGCTGGTCAGATGGGGCACGGCGCGGGCGATCAGCTTTTGGTTGCCCGAGTGGAGCAGGGTGCGGGCGGCGCCGTCGGTCATGGCCAGCGGGCAGGAGTAGACATCGGTGGAGGGATGGAACAGATAGGCCAGGGCGAACTGGGCCGTCCGCGAGAAGGCGCCGAAGCGCTGCTCGTAGGCGGTGGCGACGATGCCGTACTCGGCGGCCAGCCGCTCGGCGACCTTCCAGAGCGGCGACAGCTCGATCTGATCGATCCGCTCGCCCCACGGATCCCAGTGCGTCAGCTTCGGCTCGTTGAGCCGGTCCGCCAGCTGGAGCCGGTACAGCTCGCCGCCGGCCAGCTCGCCCATCGCCCGCAGCGCCGGCTCGATCTCGCCCAGCGCGTCCGCGGGCAGGGCGCGCTTGAGATACGACCGCAGCACCCGGTCGTCGTCGTATTGGTTGCCCAGCGCCGGCGCCGGCTGATTGAACGGTTGGAACAGCATGCCACACCTCCACGGTTATTGATCGCGACCCCGTCGCCACTCCTGCTAATCTCCCCCAGTGTTATAGACGATCGTCGCGGGCGTTTCGCGTAAAAATCTGTCGCAAATCTTCTTTTTTTCTTGATAAATCGTTAACGCCGCGAACGGCCCTATGTTACTCGCCGGGCTTGGCGCCGGTCTGCGCCCAGCGCTGGACGGCGTAGTAAATGGCCTTGGGCGTGCCCTCGGGGGTGACGAAGGTGTAGTTGTCGATATAGGTGTAGGCGGTCCAGGGCATGGAGAACTGCCACAGACAGGTCGCCTCCAGCCAGGGCCAGTGTTGGGCGGCCCAGGCGTAGGCGTCGACGGTGTAGCGCACCCGCTCGGGCGGCCCCACCGCGTGCTGCCAGCGCGGGTGGTCGTTCCAGCCGCCCTCGGTGATCACGATCGGCACATCGCGGCCCTGCTCCAAGAGCAACTTCCGGACCAGCTCGGTGCGGCGGAAATTGACGACCGCCGGATCGGGCGGCTGGTCGGCCGGCGACTGGCCGCCGTAGGCGTGGACCGCGACGGCGTCGAAAGGCGCGCCAGCCTCGAGGAGCGCCGCCAGGTACTCCAGGTCGTTGGCGCTGAGCGCTGACGGGTCGATCGGCCCGCCTGGGCCGCCGGGAGCGAGCCCCGCCACCGTCACCAGCGCGTCCGGCGCCGCCGCCTTGACCGCCGGGTAGACGGCCTTGAGCAGCGCGGCGTAGGCCTGCGGGTCGGGCGGGCGGTCGCCCCATTCGAAGCGCAGATTGGGCTCGTTCCAGATTTGCAGCATGCGCACGCCGTCCGGGGCGTAGCGGGCGGCGAAGGCGGCGACGTAGCGGGCGTAGTCGTCATAATGGGCGGGATCGAGGTAGCGGTCGTTGGTGTTGGCCGGGCGCGCCCAGGCCGGCACGAAGTCCAGCCGGGCGATCACCTGGAGGCCCTGGCGCCTGGCGTGTTTGATCAGCATATCGCTGCCGTGCCAGTCGAAGGCGTGGGGCGAGCGCGGCTGGACGTAGGCCCACGGGAACAGATCGACGATATAGGTGGCGCCCATCTCGCGGACCTGGGCCAGCGTGCGCTCGATCGCCGCCTCATCGCCCAGCCCGCCGAGCCTGGTGTGGACGCCGACGCCCGGGTGCAGCGTCCGGACTGTCTGCTGGGGCGGCAGCGTCAGGGCGGGCGGCGTGCGCTGCCGCC
>DASWWB010000832.1:0-1953 GCA_036406115.1 Herpetosiphonaceae bacterium | reverse complement strand
GGCCAGGCTGGCGATCGCCGCGTCCAGCGCGCCGCCGGGCGTGTCGCCGCGCCCGGCCACCCCGGGCAGCTGGGGGCAGATCGCCCGGAAGCCGCTCTCATCCGGCCGCACAATCAGCTCGTAGGTCATGCGATGGTCCTTTCGCGTCGCAAAAGCCGTTCCAGCTCATTGTACCGCTCTTTCGCGACCAGGCCCGGTTTCGGGTATACTACGCCGGTTCCGGCTCCGTCGCGCGAGAACGAGAAAGGGTAGCCGCATGTCAGAACGGATGGAAGCCGCCCGCGCCGATGCCGCCCTGCCGCTTGACCAGGTGCTCCGGGGCGATTGCCGCGAGGCGCTGGCCCGCCTCCCCGAGCGCAGCGTCGATCTGATCTTCGCCGACCCGCCCTACAATCTCCAGCTGCGCAACCCGCTGCTCCGCCCCAACATGACCCAGGTCGCCGGCGTCGACGACGCCTGGGATCAGTTCGCCGATTTCGCCGCCTACGACGCCTTCACCCGCGAGTGGCTGGCCGCCTGCCGCCGCGTGCTCAAGGACGACGGCACGATCTGGGTGATCGGCTCCTACCACAACATCTACCGCGTCGGCGCCGCCATGCAGGATCTGGGCTTCTGGTTCCTCAACGATGTGGTCTGGATCAAGGCCAATCCCATGCCCAATTTCCGGGGCGTGCGCTTCACCAACGCCCACGAGACGCTGCTCTGGTGCAAGAAATCCAGCGCCCAGAAGCGCTACACCTTCAACTACCACGCCATGCGCGCGCTCAACGACGACAAGCAGATGCGCAGCGACTGGGAGATCGCGCTTTGCACCGGCGCCGAGCGGCTGCGGGTCAACGGCGAGAAGGTCCACACGACCCAGAAGCCCGAGGCGCTGCTCTACCGGGTGCTGCTCGCCAGCTCCAATCCCGGCGATGTGGTGCTGGATCCGTTCTTCGGCACCGGCACGACTGGCGCGGTGGCCAGGAAGCTGCGGCGCCGCTTCATCGGCGTCGAGCGCGAGCCGGCCTACATCGAGGCCGCCGAGCAGCGGATCGCCGCCGTCGCGCCGCTCGACGAGGCCGCGCTGGCCGCCAGCCTCAAGCCGCGCCGCTCGGCTCCGCGCCTGCCCTTCGGCGCGCTGCTGGAGCAGGGGTTGCTCCTGCCGGGCCAGCTCCTGTTGCTCGACGGCCGCCCCGAGCTGCGGGCTGTCGTGCTGGCTGACGGATCGCTGCGCGCCGACGACGGCGCCCGCGGCTCCATCCACAAGATCGGCGCCCACCTGGCCGATCAACCGTCCTGCAACGGCTGGGACCGCTGGCGCTTCGAGGATGAGCGCGGCCGGCTCCGCCCGCTCGACGAGCTGCGCACCCGCCTGCGCGAGCTGCGCGCCGCCCTGGCCGACGAGGAGCCTGCGCTGATCGGCGATGACGCATGATCGAAGGCGCCGAGCGCATCGCCGCGATCTTCAATATCTTCCACGACGGATGGATCAGCGCCGCAGCCTGGCGCGGCCCCGACCTGCTGCTAACGGTTGAGATCCCCTACCTCGCCGAGCGCGTCGATCCCGGCTGGGAGCGCTTCGCCGTCGAGCTGCGGGCCGTCGGTGGGCTGGAGTTCGAGCCGTGGTATCATCAGCCGCCCCACACCGCTGATTCCGCGCTGCTCGCTGAGCTCGATGCGATCTTCCAGGCGGAGCTGGATATTCTGTCCTGCGACCTGGAGGACGGGCGCGTCAAGCTCGTCTGCAACCAAACCTCGGACGATGCCGACTGGTGCGGTGGCTTTTTGCGCTTCGCCGCCGCCGGCGCGCTCGTGTTCGACGAGGGCGGCGCGCCCTGGGATCTGGATCAGCTTATCGAGCTGTGCCAGGGCTACTGGGAGCAGTGGGAGAAGCGGAACGGCGGCGGGTGAGCCGATCGCGGCCAGCGGCTGCTGATAAACTGCGCGGCGGCGCCGGAAAACTCCGGCGCC
>DASWWB010000831.1:0-8218 GCA_036406115.1 Herpetosiphonaceae bacterium | reverse complement strand
CCCGATCCCCGATCCCCGATCCCCGATCCCCGATCCCCGATCCCCGATCCCCGATCCCCGATCCCCGATCCCCGATCCCCGATCCCTAACTCCCCAGCATCCCCACAAACTGCCGGAAATGCTCGTCGCCGTCGTGGGGGCCGGGGCCGGCCTCGGGATGGTATTGGACGCTGAAGACCGGCAGCTCGCGGTGGCGGAGGCCCTCGCAGGTTTTGTCGTTGCCGCTGATCTCGGTCACCTCGACGTTGGCCGGCAGCGAGGCCGGGTCGATGGCGAAGCCGTGGTTCTGGGCGGTGATGCGGACGCGACCGGTGCGGGTGTCGCAGACGGGATGGTTGCCGCCGTGGTGGCCGAAGGGCAGCTTGAAGGTCGTGCCGCCGAGCGCCTGGCCGATCAGCTGATGGCCGAGGCAGATGCCGAAGACCGTCGTCTTGCCGACCAGGCCCTGGATGGCCTCGACCGCGTAGCCGAGCGTCGCCGGATCGCCGGGGCCGTTGGAGACGAGCACGCCGCTGGGATTGAGCGCCAGCGCCTGCTCGGCGGTGGTCTTGCCCGGCACGACCGTCACGCGGCAGCCGAGATCGACCAGCCGGCGCAGCGTGTTGCGCTTGACGCCGAAATCGTAGACCAGGACGTGGGGCCGCTCGGCGCCGCCCTCCGAGACGGCCAGGTCCAGCGCGGTGAACTCGCCGGGCGTGCCCTCGGCCCAGGCGTAGGGCTCGGCCGTCCCCACGGCGCTGGCCAGATCCAGCCCCTCCATCGCCGGGATGGCGCGGGCCTTCTCAACCAGGCTGGCGGGATCGAGATCGGTTGTCGAGAGCACGCCGCGCATCGCGCCGGCCGCCCGGATGTGGCGGGTCAGGGCGCGGGTGTCGAGGTCGGCGACCGCCAGCACGTCGCGGCGGCGCAACAGCTCGCCCAGCGACTCCTGGGAGCGCCAGTTGGAGGGCCGCTCGGTGAAGGAGCGGACGATCAGCGCCTCGGCCCAAGGCGCGGCGGCCTCCAGATCCACCGGGTCGATCCCATAGTTGCCGACGTGGGCCGTGGTGAGGGTGACAATCTGCCCGCGATAGGACGGATCGGTCACAATCTCGCCGTAGCCGGTCATGCTGGTGTTGAACACCACCTCGCCGGCCCGCTCGCCGGGAGCGCCCACGGACCGCCCCCAGAACACCCGCCCGTCCTCCAGGGCCAACAACGCTCGGTTCATCCTCGGTACCTCGATTGCACAAAAAAAGCGCCCCAGCTCTGGATGCGCATGTCGGCAGACGCTGCCTGCCTGGAAAGTATAGATTGGGTTGGGGATTTGCGCAAATGATCAGGGATCAGGGGCCAGGGATCAGGCCGAACCTCGAAACAGCGAGCGCAGCCAAGGCCCCCCGCACAGCCCAACAGCCGGCCCTGGCCCCTGACCCCTGACCCCTGATTGACACTCCCCGCGCTTTGCACTAGGATTCAGCCAGATGCGCCCTTTCGTCGCAGCCGCTCCCCGATCTTCAGTGCTGAGGAAACCCAAGATGACTGAAACCCTGCTGGCCGACCACGCGGACGGCGTGGCGACCTTCACGATCAACCGCCCGGCGGTCAAGAACGCGGTGGACGCCGACACGATGATCGCGCTGCGCGAGGCGATCGAATCCTGCGAGAGCGACGGCAAAACCCGCTGCATCGTCATCGCCGGCGCGGGCGGCGCCTTTTCGTCGGGCGCCGACATCGTCGCGGCGCTCCAGTCGGGGCTGACGATCGACGATGTGTACCGGGTGCTGACCGAGGCCTACGCGCCGACGCTGCTGGCGATTCGCGGCTCGTCCTGGCCGGTGATCGCGGCGGTCGACGGCATCGCCGCCGGCATCGGCTCCGACATGGCGCTGGCCTGCGACCTGCGGCTGGTCTCGGAGCGCGGGGCCTTCAGCGAGATCTTCATCAAGGTCGGCCTGATCCCGGACGGCGGCGGCACCTACACGCTGCCCCGGCTGATCGGCCTGGGCCGGGCGATGGAGCTGATGTTCACCGGCGACAAAGTCGACGCCGACAAGGCCGTGGCCTGGGGCATGGCCAACGCCCGCTTCGGCGCCGAGACCTTCGCCGCCGACGTGCAGGAGTACGCGGCCCGCATCGCCCGCCAGGCCCCGCTGGCGCTGACCCGGGGCAAGCGCGCCATGCTCGCCGCCCAGGCCGAGGGCGACTACGCCGCCGCGCTGCGCCGCGAGGCCGCCGCCCAGCGCGAGATCTTCGGCAGCGAAGACGGCTTCGAGGGCTTCCGGGCCTTCGCCGAGAAGCGCCCGCCAGCCTGGAAAGGGCGCTAGCCGCCGATGGCGCCGCCCACCGTTCCGCGCAGCCCCCGCCGCTTCGCCTGGGCCATCCGGCTCCAGGCGCTGGCGGTGCTGCTGCTGCTGGTCGGCGCGGCGCTGATCGATCTGCGCCTCAACCATCTCCGCGCCCTCGACGAGGGCTTCACGTCCTTTCGCGGCGACCTCAACCAGATCCAAATCGCGCTGCTGAACATGCAGTCGGCGCTGCGCGGCTATGTGCTGGCCGGCAATCCCGAGTTCCTGGACCCCTATCTCGAATCGGCGCCGGTGATCGACCGCTCGTTCGCCGCGCTGCGTGACAGCGGCATCTTCGCCCAGGAAGTGGCCGAATTGGAGGAGGACGCCCGCCGCTGGCGCTCCCGCTACGCCGAGCCCTATGTCGCGCTGGTCCGCGCCGAGCAGACGGCAGAGGCCCAGCGCCAGCTCGCCGACGGCGAGGGCAACCGCGTGTTCATCGCGCTGCGCGGGCGGGCCGGCGATCTGCGCGCCGCCGTGATTGTCCAGCAGCAGGACAACCAGGGCCTGATCCGGCTCCTCAACAACATCCAGCTGCTGATCATCATCCTGCTGGCGAGCATGGTGGTGCTGTGGATGATGATGCTGCGCCGCTTCCTCGGCCGCGAGGACCGGCTCTGGGCCGATCTGAGCGCCACCTCGGCGGAGCTGGCGGCCAGCAACACTGAGCTGCAAACCAAGATCAACGAGTCGCGGCTGCTCAGCGGCATCGCCGAGATGTTCGTGACCCGCCGCCCGGCAGGCGACATCTATCCCCAGGTGGCGAAAAGCCTGGGCCAGCTGCTCAACGGCTGGTGCGGGATCATGCTGCGCCAGCCGCCGCCCAACGACGATCTGCTCCATATCCTGGCGATGTACCATCCCGACCCCGTGACGCTGGAGCGAATTCAGGAGTGGATCGCCGGCCGCGAGCTGCGGGCGAGCAAGGGCTTGCACGCGCCGCTGTTCCTGGCCAACGAAGCGCTCGTCGTCGTCAACCGGCAGGACGGCGTCGGGCCGGAGCTGGCGCCCGATCTGCTGGCGCTGGCCGACAGCGCGGAGCTGACCTCCTACGTCGCGGTGCCGATCGTGGTCCAGAAGCAGGTCAGCGGGCTGATCGCAGTGGCCTCGGCGCTGCCCGGCCACCATTTCGCGCTGGAGGAGCAATTTTTCCTCGGCCAGATCGCCGACCAGATCTCGCTCTGGCTGGAGAACACGCGGCTGTTCCAGCTGGCCGAGCAGCGGGCGACCGAGCTGCAAACCAGCTTCGACAGCATCACCGATATCATCGCGGTCTACGACGCCCAGGGGCGCAAGCTGCGGATCAACCAGGCCGGCCGCCAGTTCCTCGGCCTGGACGAGGACGGCGCCCTGCCGACGCTTGAGTTCCGCCAGCTCAACGGCCAGCTCCTGGCGCCGGACGAGCACCCGGTCCGGCGGGTGCTGCGGGGCGAGGTGGTCCACGATATCGAGCTTGGGATCGCCGGCGGCGGCGGCGCCCCGGTCATCCACGCCATCTCGGTGGCGCCGCTGCGCTCGGCCACCGACGTGATCGAGGGCGTCGTGCTGGTCGCCCGCGACATCAGCGCCCGCAAGGAGCTGGACCGGCTGAAAGAGGAGTTCGTGGCCAACATGAGCCACGAGCTGCGCACGCCGCTGACGGCGATCCTCGGCTACGGCGAGCTGCTGCTCAAGCGCCGGACCGAGGCCCTGACGCCATGGCATGTCGCCAAGATCGACGGCATCCGCACCGGCGGGCAGCGGCTGCTGGCCCTGGTCAACGATCTGCTCGACACCGCCAGGCTCGACGCCGGCCAGATCGAGCTACACCGCCAGCTGATCGATCTCAACGAGCTGCTCGACGAGCAGCGCCGGCTGCTGATGCCGGCGCTCCAGGCCAAATCGCTGGTGTTCCAATCGGCGTTCGACTCGAACCTGCCGCCGGCGCTGGCGGATCCCGACCGGCTGAACCAAATCATCACTAATTTGCTGAGCAACGCGATCAAATTCACGCCCGAGCGGGGCGAGATCACGATCCGCACCAGCCATTTCGCCGCCGCCGAGAACCAGCCGGCGGCCTGGCGCGGCCCGGCGCTGGCGCTGGCGGTGCCGGCCCACCAGCCCGGCCTGCATCTGGCGGTGAGCGTGGAGGACACCGGCGTGGGCATCGCCGCCGAGGTGATGCCGCACCTCTGGGACCGCTTCTACCAGGCCGAGGGCGGCGCGTCGCGGCGCTTCGGCGGCACCGGGCTCGGCCTCTCGATCGTGAAGCAGCTGGTGGAGCTGCACGGCGGCCAGGCCTGGGCCGCCAGCCCGGGCACCGATCGCGGCAGCGCCTTCGCCTTCACCCTGCCGCTGGCCGCCGAGCCGCCCGCAAACGGCTACCCGGCCGACGCGCCTGAGCAGCGCCAGCCGACCGTGCTGGTCGTCGAGCCGGACCAGCCGACCGCCGACCGCCTGGCCGCCCACTTGCGCGAGGCCGGTTTCGCGGTCGCCGGAGCGGCCAGCGCCGCCGAGGCCCTGGCCCTGGCCGCCGAGCTGAGCCCGGCGGCGATCATGCTCGATCTCCAGCTGCCCGACAGCGACGGCTGGGCGGCGTTGGCCGCGCTGCGCCGTCACCCCCATCTGGCCGCCACGCCGGCGCTGGTCCTCTCGGCCGCCGGCCAGCCGCCGCCCGATGCCGAGCAGCTCGGCGGAGCCGCCGCCTTCCTGGTCAAGCCCCTGAGCGGCGAGCGGCTGATCGAGACCATCCGCGCCGTGCTGCCGCCGAGCGGCGATTCGGCCTCCAGCAGCGCGCCGGTGATGATCGTCGACGACGACGCCGACCTGGTCAACCTGCTGGCCGCCACGCTCCACGAGCACGGCTTCGCCACGGTGACCGCCGCCGACGGCTCGCTGGCGCTGGCCGCGCTCCAGCGCGACCCGCTGCCCGGCCTGATCCTGCTCGATCTGATGATGCCGCTGGTGGACGGCTTCCAGCTGCTGGCCCGCATCCGCGCCGACCAGCGCACCCGGCGCATCCCCGTGATCGTCGTCACCGCCCGCGACCTGCGGCCCGACGAGCTGATCCGCCTGCGCCACGCCACCCAGGCGATCCAGCTGAAGCACGATCTCGACTTCGAGGCGCTGGTCGCCGAAGTGCAACGTCATGTCATTGCCAACGGAGGAGGCTTGAATGGCTGACCGGGTGATTCTGCTCGTCGAGGACGATCCCTACAACCGCGACATTTTGCGCGAAATCCTCGAGGAGTTCGCCGCCTACACGATCGTCGAGGCCAGCAACGGCGCCGAGGCGCTGCGCTGGCTGCTCGCCAACCCCGAGCCGGCGCTCATGCTGCTGGATATGATGATGCCCGAGATGGACGGCTACACGCTGCTCCAGGAGCTGCGCGCCCGCGGCCGCGCCAGCCTGCGGGTGGTCGGCGTCAGCGCCCGCGCCCGCACCGGCGACGAAGAAAAGGCCATGGCCGCCGGCTGCTGGCGCTACCTCACCAAGCCATTCAATATCGCCGAAGTTGAATCGACGGTTCATGACGGACTTACCATCCCCTGATTCGCTGCCTGCAAGGAGGACATCGATGGTCTCCCACGACGCGACGACGCTCAATCTGGCTTCCCTGATCGAAGACCACGCCCGCAAGCGTCCCGACCGCCTGGCCCTGATCTACAACGACATGACCTTCACCTACGGCCAGCTCAACGCGATGGCCAATATGGTCGCCAACGGCCTTGTGGCGCTCGGAATCGGCCCCGGCGACCACGTGGCCCTGTCCATGCCCAACCTGCCCTATTTCCCGGTCGCCTACTACGGCATCCTCAAGGCCGGCGCCGTCGTGGTGACGCTGAACGTCATGTTCAAGCCGCGCGAGATCGCCTATCACCTCCAGGATTGCGACGCCAAGGCCTTGATCTGCTTCGAGGGCACGCCCGAGCTGCCGCTGGGCCAGATGGCCAAGGCCGGCTTCGATGAGGTCGCCGCCTGCGAGCATCTGATCGTGGCCACCGCCAACCCGGCCTCCCCGTCGCCGTTCGAGGGCGTCCGCACGCTGGGCCAGCTGATGTACAACCAGCCGCCGACCTTCAAGACCCACGCGACCAAGCCCGACGACACCGCCGTGATGCTCTACACCTCCGGCACGACCGGCCAGCCCAAGGGCGCCGAGCTGACCCATCTCAACATGACGCTCAACGCCATGCACAGCCGCGACCTGGCGCTGCCGGTGATGGACCACAGCCCCGACGGCAAAAACGTGGTGCTGATCACGCTGCCGCTGTTCCACTCCACCGGCCAGACCGCCCAGATGAACGCCAATTTCTACGGCGGCGCCACGCTCACGCTCATGCCGCGCTTCGAGCCCGGCGCGGTGCTGGAGGTGATGAAGCGCGACAAGGTCAATCTCTGGACCGGCGTGCCGACGATGTTCTGGGCGCTGCTCCAGCACGCCGCCGCCCACAACATCGACACCGCGCCGATCGCCGAGAACCTGCGCCTGACCTCCGCCGGCGGCGCGCCCATGCCGGTCGAGGTGATGAAGCAGTTCGAGGAAACCTTCGGCGTGCGCATCCTGGAGGGCTACGGCCTCTCCGAGACCGCCCCGGTCGCCTGCTTCAACCCGATCGACAAGCCCTCCAAGCCCGGCACCGTCGGCCTGCCGCTGTGGGGCGTCGAGGTCCGCTGCGTCGACGACAACGACCAGGATGTGCCGGTCGGCGAGAAGGGCGAGGTGCTGATCCGCGGCTACAACGTGATGAAGGGCTACTACAAGCGGCCCGATGTCACCGCCGAGGTGATGCGCGGCGGCTGGTTCCACACCGGCGATATCGGCGTGCTGGACGCTGACGGCTACCTGGCGATCGTCGACCGCAAGAAAGATATGATCCTGCGCGGCGGCTACAATGTCTATCCCCGCGAGCTGGAGGAGGTGCTGATGACCCATCCGGCCGTCTCGCTGGTGGCGGTGGTCGGCGTGCCCGACGAGAAGCTGGGCGAGGAGGTCAAGGCCTACGTGGTGCTCAAGCCCGGCGCCGAGCTCGCCGAGGATGAGCTGCTCGCCTGGGGCAAGGAGCAGTTCGCCGCCTACAAATACCCGCGCCAGGTCGAGTTCCGCAACGAGCTGCCGATCAGCGCGACGGGCAAGATTTTGAAGCGGGAGCTGCGGTAAGGATCAGGGGCCAGGGGTCAGGGGTCGGGTCAATCAAAACAATCAACAGGCCGCATATATGGCGCTGGCGCCGCAACAATCGCAGGAGACGCCCGCCTTCCCGCCGTTCGGCCTGATCCCTGATCCCTGATCCCTGGCCCCGTTCGGCCTGTGATACAATACAACCGATCTTCAGGGCCAGGTGAAATTCCTGATCGGCGGTGATGGTGGCCGAGCCACACAAGCCCGCGAGCCGCAAGGTAGGATTCTGGTGCGAGCCCAGAGCCGACGGTAACAGTCCGGATGGAAGAAGATCGACAGTGTCGCGCTGGCGGAGACGCCAGTGTTTCGCGGCACCCCGGGGCCGTCCCCTCATCGCCGATGGGATGCGCCGGGGCGGCTGCCGATGCCTGTTGAACGCGCCCTGGAGTCATGCGACTTCAGGGTTTTGTGCGCTTAAAGGTGCGAGATGATGATCCAAAAACGACAGGCGGCCTATGTTCCCGCGCGCGAGGCCGGGCCGCGGGCCGAGGCCGGGCCGGGGCGGGCGGTGTCGGAGCGGACGTGGCGGCTGCTGGCGCTGGCGGGATTGCTGGCGGTCTGGCGGGCGGCGGTGGCGCTGGGCGACTATCCGCCGTTCATCCTGCCGGCGCCGGAGGTGGTGGCGGCGCGCTGGTGGCGCGAGCTGACCGGCGGCGAGCTGCTGCGCCACGCCGGCTACACCCTGGCGGAGGCGCTGGGCGGCTTCGCGCTGGCGCTGCTGGTCGGCGG
>DASWWB010000830.1:0-2846 GCA_036406115.1 Herpetosiphonaceae bacterium | reverse complement strand
GGACGTAGATCGCCAGCCCGCAGACAAGCACCGCGAGCAAAAAGGCCCAAAAGCTGATGGCAATTCGTTTCATAGCGTGTTCAATGCTGGCGGCACAGGCCGATGGCGAATCCAAGGGGCAGTATACCCGCTTCCCGGGCTGGCGACAAATCAGCCAGCGATTCAGCAGGACGCGCTGCCATCCGCTGTGCATCCGCCGTGCATGTTCCGGACGTAGATCGCGGCACACCCACTTGAGAGCCACTGACATCCCCTAGCCAGGAGAAAGGACGGTCCATGAAACGCCGCACGCCCTCATCCGCCTGGAAGGTCTTTCGCGCAGGTCTCGTCGCCATGCTGCTGCTCGGACTGGCGCTGGCCAGCCGCCCGGCGGCGACCCAGGCCTACGCCGGCGAGGTTGTCTACGCCGTCACCACCGGCAACCAGCTCATCCAGTTCAACAGCGCCAATCCCAGCCTGCTCACGGGCCAGCAGTCGATCACCGGCCTAGGCCTCATGGAGAATGTGATCGGCATCGATTTCCGCCCAGCCAACGGCGATCTGCTGGCGGTCACCAACCAAAGCCGCATCTACGTGATCAACCGGGCGACCGGCGCCGCGACCGTCGTGAGCGCCACGCCGTTCACGCCCGCGCTGACCAGCACAAACATCGGCATGGACTTCAATCCCTCGGTCGATCGCATCCGGGTCGTCAACACCAACGGCCAGAACCTGCGCCTCCACCCGGTCACCGGGGCGGTCGCCGGCACCGACACGACCCTGGCCTACGCCGCCGGCGACCCCAACAATGGTGTCACGCCGCAGGTCGCCGCCGCCGCCTACACCCGCAATATCTCGGGGACCGTCGGCACCTCGCTGTACGTGGTCGACGCAAACCTCGATATCCTGGCGCTGCAAGGCTCGCCCGGCGGCTCGCCCAGCTCGCCCAACACCGGCCAGCTCACCACCGTCGGCGCGCTCGGGGCCAATGTGAACAGCGGCGTCAGCTTCGATATCGCGCCGTCGGGCGCGGCCTTTGTCGCCTACACGCCCGCAGCGTCCCTCACCTCGCTGTTCGCGCCTGTCGATTTGGCGACCGGCAGGATAGGCCAGCCGCAGCCGATCACAACCGATCTGCTGCAAACCGTCGTCGGCATCGCCATCCCGACCCGCCCCAATCTGCCGGGCCAGCCGATCTACGCCGCCACCACCGCGAACCAGCTGGTTCTGTTCAGCAGCGCCAACCCGGGCCGCATCATCACCCAGCGGGCGATCGGCGGCCTCCAGGTGATGGAAGTCGTCGCCGGCATGGATTTCCGGCCCGCCACCGGCAAACTGCTGGCGGTGACGAATTTCAGCCGCATGCTTGAGATCGATCCCGCCACCGGCGCCACCAGCCCGATCGGCACCCAGCCCTTCAGCCCCACGCTCAGCGGCGGCAACTTCGGCATGGACTTCAATCCCTCGGTTGATCGCATCCGCATGGTCAGCAACACAGGCCAGAACCTGCGCCTCAATCCCATCAACGGCACAGTCGCCGGCGTCGACACCGCGCTGAGCTACAACCTGATGGATCCCAACGCCGGCCAGACGCCCCAGGTCGTCGGCGCGGCCTACACCCGCAACATCTCGCCGACGGTCGGCACTTCGCTGTATGTGATCGACTCGAACCTCGACATCCTGGCGCTCCAGGGCGGGCGCGGCGGCACGCCATCGCCCAACGGCGGCGTCCTCTCGACCGTCGGCGCGCTCGGCGTCAGCGTCAACACCAACGTGAGCTTCGATATCTCCGTTTCCGGCGCTGCCTTCATCTCCTACGGCGCGCCGATGACCACCACCACCCAGCTCGGCACCGTCGATTTACTCACCGGCCGCGTCCAGCCGCTCGGCGCCACCGGCACCCCAGTCACGGCGATCGCCGTGCCGACCCAGATCACCGGCCCCGAGCGGCGGATCGTGGGCGCCACCAGCGCCGGCCGCCTGCTGGAGTTTAGCTCGGCCGCCCCCGAGACCATCCTCAGCGACCGTCCGATCACCGGCCTCCAGCCCGAGGAGCGGCTGGTCGGCATGGACTTCCGGCCCGCCACCGGCCAGCTGTTCGCCGTCGGCAGCAGCAGCCGGGTGTATCTGATCAACCAGCGCACCGGCGCCGCGACTATGGTTGGCAGCGGGCCGTTCAGCCCGGCGCTCAACGGCAGCGACTTCGGCGTCGACTTCAACCCGGCGGTCGATCGCATCCGCCTGGTCAGCACCGGCGGCCAGAACCTGCGCCTCAATCCGATCACCGGCGCCGCCGTGACGCCTGCCGACACCAGCCTGGCCTACGTCGCCGGCGACCTGAACGCCGGCCGCATGGCGAGCGGGGTGGCCGCCGCCTACACCAACAATATCTCGGGCACCGCCACCACCTCGCTGTTCGTGCTGGACAGCCTCAACGACGCCCTGGCGCTCCAGGGCGGCATCAACGGCGTGCCGTCGCCCAACACCGGCGCCCTCACCACCGTCGGCCCGACCTTCGTCGACATCACCGACAGCACCCATTTCGATATCGATCCGACCGGCGTCGGCTACGTGACAGTCGACACCGAGGCCGGCGCCTATCTGGCGACGATCGACCTGGGCAGCGGCAGGATCACGCCGATCGGCAGGATCGGCGCCGGCGTCGAGCTTGACGCGATGGCGATTGCCAAGCTGGACGCGCCGCGCTATCTGCCGCTCATCTTCAAGCCCTAGCCTGTCCCGTCGGCACCACGCAAACCGCCCCGCCTGAGGCTAGCTCAGGCGGGGCGGTTCGTTGGGCGGGCGGATCGGCCTAGCGCGGCTGGGCGGGCGGCGGCGATTCCAGCGCGTCGCCGCCCTCCGCAGCC
>DASWWB010000829.1:0-3138 GCA_036406115.1 Herpetosiphonaceae bacterium | reverse complement strand
GACAGGGCTGCCGGGCTGGCTGCGCATCGGCTGCCGCATCGCGCTCGGGCTGCTGGCGCTGGGCTCGGCGCTGCCGGTGGTCGGCGGCCTGTCGTCGCTGCCTGCCGGCGGTGTTCCGGCCTTTGTCGAGGCGCCGGCCGCCAAGCCCGCGCCGGCGCGCATCACGCTCTGGCTGCCGCTGCTGCTGGCGCTCGGCTTGCTCTACGCTGTCGCGCTGTTTGCGGTCTACGGGCTGGCCTGGCTGATCGCCTGATGGCGCAGGAGATGCTGTGGCCGATCCGCCCTGCGGCGCGGATTGGCTTGGTCGATGAGGAGCCTATGAATCAGGCAGCTGATGATCCGGATGGGAGCGGCGGTCCGCCGGCGCGCAGCGATGATGCGCTCGCCGAGGCCGCCCGCGGCGAGCTGGAGGGCGTGCTGGACCGCATCCGCGACCAATTTCTGGTGCTGGACGCGGAGTGGCGCTGCGTTGTCGCCAACGATCAGGTGCTGGCGGCCAACCAGCTGCGCCGCGAGCAACTGCTCGGCCGCAGTCTGTGGGAGCTGTTCCCCGCCACCGCCGGCACGGCCTTCGAGCGCGAGCTGCGCCGCGCGGCGGCCGAGCAGCTGCCGGTCCACTTTGAGTTTTTCTACCAGCCGACGGGCCGCTGGTTCTCCAACCACGCCTATCCCTCGCCCGCCGGCTTGACCCTCCTCGCCGCCGATATCACTGCCCACAAGGAAAGCGAAGCCCGGCTGCGGGAAAGCGAGGAGCGGTTCCGCGCCATGGCCGACAGCGCGCCGGTGATGATCTGGGTCACCGAGGCCGACGGGCGCTGCGTCTACCTCAGCAAAAGCTGGTATCAGTTCACCGGCCAGACCGCCGAGACCGGGCTGGGCTTCGGCTGGCTCGCCGCGATCCATCCCGCCGAGCGCGCCGGCGCCGAGCTGGCGTTTCTCGATGCCAGCGCCCGGGCCGCCGAGTTCCGACTCGAATACCGCCTGCGCCGGGCCGACGGCGCCTATCGCTGGTTCATCGACTCGGCGTCGCCCCGCCTTGACGACGGCGGCGGCTTCCTGGGCTATATCGGCTCGGTCATCGATATCACCGAGCGGCGCGAGGCGGAGGAGGCGATCCGGCTCAGCGAGGAGCGTCTGCGCCTGGCCCTGGAGTCGGCCGATGTCGGCACCTGGGATTTCCGGCCGCTGACCGGCCGCCTGACCTGGGACGCCCGCTGCAAGCAGCTGTTCGGCCTGCCGCCCGACGCCGAGATCGATTACGGCGTGTTTCTCAGCGGGCTGCACCCGGACGACCGCGAGCTGACCGACCAGGTCGTGCAGGCGGCCCTCGACCCGGCGACCGGCGGCGGCTACGCGATCGAGTACCGCACCGTCGGCCTGCGCGACGGCGTCGAGCGCTGGATCGCCGCCAACGGCCAGGGCTTCTTCGACGACGCCGGCCAGGCGGTGCGCTTCATCGGCACGGTGCTGGACATTACCGAGCGCAAACGGCTGGATGTCGGGCGCGAGCAGCGGCTGATCCAGGAACAGCAGCTCCGCGCCCAGGCCGAGACGGTCAGCAGGCTGAAAGATGAATTCCTGGCGACAGTCTCGCACGAGCTGCGGACGCCGCTGACCGCGTTCCTGGGCTACGCGCAGATGCTGCAATCGCGCAAGCGCGACGAAGCCTATGTCGCCCGCACGGTCGAGCGCATGGTCCGCAGCGCCAAAACCCAGGCCCAGCTGATCGAAGATTTGCTGGACGTGGCCCGGATCGCCAGCGGCAAGCTGCGGATCGAGCCGCGGCCGATCGATCTCAGCGTGGTGATCCGCTCGGCGCTCGACACCGTGAGCCCGGCGATCGAAGCCCGCGGCCAGCTCCTGGACGTGGCGCTGGACCCGGCCGCCGTCGCCGTGGTCGGCGATCCCGGCCGCCTGGAGCAAGTGATTTGGAATCTGCTCTCCAACGCGACCAAATTCACGCCGCCCGGCGGCGCCATCAGCCTGCGCCTGGAGCGGCGCGGCGGCGAGGCCTGGCTGACGGTGAGCGACAGCGGCCAGGGCATCAGCCCGGCGTTCCTGCCCTTTGTCTTCGATCGCTTCCGCCAAGCCGACGGCACCAGCGTCCGGGCGCATGGCGGCCTGGGGCTCGGCATGGCGATTGTAAAGCACCTGGCGGAGCTGCACGGCGGCTCGGTCGAGGCCGCCAGCCCCGGCGAAGGGCTGGGCGCGACTTTCACCGTTCGCCTGCCGGCCCAGGCAGCGCCCCCAGCCGATCAGCCCCGGCCGGCAGCGGAGGACGAGTGTCCGCCGGAGCTGATCGGCCTGCGCGTGCTGGTCGTCGATGATCAGGCCGACCTCCTGGAGCTGATCGATGCGATCCTGGGCGATTGCGGGGCCGAGGTGCGCGCGGTCAGCGGAGCGCGCCAGGCGCTGGAGGTTGTGGCGGCCTGGCGGCCGGCGGTGCTGGTCTGCGATCTCGCGATGCCTGGCGAGGACGGCTACTGGCTGATCGAACGCCTCCGCGCGCTGCCGCCCGAGGCTGGCGGCGCCCTGCCGGCGATCGCCCTGACCGCCTACGTGGGGGTGGAGGAGCGGGTGCGGGTGCTGGCGGCGGGCTTCCAGTTCTACGTGCCCAAGCCGATCGAGCCCGCCGAGCTGCGCGATGTCGTGGCGCGGCTGGCGGCAGGCGGATTCGAGTAGCGCCGAAGGCTTGATCGACACGCTGGCCGTGACCGGCCGGACAAAGCTGCGGCGGGGCGAGGAGAGCGATGGCTGAGCGACGATTTCATCTGCCGATCCTGAGCATCCTGGCGGTGGCGGTGCCGCTGGGGTTTATGGCGATCCGCTACCGCGATCCCGCGCTGTGGCTGGGGTTGCAGCGCGACGCCGCGACCTTGCGCGACGGCCCGTGGTGGCGGCTGGCCTCGCCGCTGGTGATCAACAGCGCGGGCTGGGGCCAGTGGGCGATGGTCTCGCTGGGATTCTTGGCGAGCGGCGCGCCGTTGGAGGAGCGGCGTGGGCGCGGCTGGTGGCTGGCGCTGGCGGGGGCGGGCGCGATCGCCGGCGAAATCGCCGCCTATCTGTGGGCGCCGAGCGGCGGCGGGGCGTCGAATGCGCTGTGCGGCCTGCTCGGGGGGATGGCGGCGCTGGCGCTCG
>DASWWB010000828.1:0-5570 GCA_036406115.1 Herpetosiphonaceae bacterium | reverse complement strand
TCGGGCGCGATGGCCAGGGTTCGGTAGGCGGTGACGGCGGGCTGGGCGCGCGGATCGTTGGGCGGCGCGATTCGCATCTGGCCGCTCTGGGCTGCCGGGGCCAGCGCCAGGTCGATCCGCCCCTCGGCGGCGCGCGGCGCGCCGTGGACGATGGCGAGGTAGCGCTTGGCGGCCAGCCGGCCCTCGAAGGCGGCGGCGAGCGCGGCGTTGGCCTCGGGGCGGCGGGCGAACAGCAGCACGCCCGAGGTGTCGCGGTCCAGCCGCTGGTGGACGCCCAGGTAGTCGCCGCCGAGCTGCTCGCGCAGCAGCCTGACCGCGTCGGTCGGGGCGGGGTCGTCCTGGGCGGCGTGGGTCGGCAGGCCGGCCGGCTTGTCGATTACGGCCAGATCGTCGTCGCAGTGAAGCAGAGTCAGTCTCATGCCGCCATTATACTCGCGGCGGCCGGACGCCGCCCGTTTAACAGCGCCGGCCGGCTGTGATATCTTGCCGCTAGCGGCGGGCGCGGCGCCCGCCATCGTTAGTGATGAGGATGTCGCATGATTGACAAGATTTTCGTTCCGCCGTCGGTCCATGTCGCCACAGGCATGATCGTGCTCGCGCTCTCGCTGCTGGCGGCGCTGCGCGTGGCCTGGCTGACCTGGCGCGGCGCGGCGCTGACCCGCGACGCCCATGGCTTGCTGATTGGCACCCAGCTGGCGCTGATGCTCCAGGCGCTGATCGGGATCAAGCTGCTGGACCAGGGCCTCGGCGCGGCGCAGCTGTTCATCCACTACGTCGGCGGGCTGGCGCCGCTGTTTTTCTTCTCGCTGCTGTACTGGCTGCCGCTGCGCCAGCCGCGCCACAAGACGCGCCTGGCCGCGGCTGCGACGGCCGGCGCCTTTGTCTTCGCCCTCATGACCTTCACCATCGGCCAGGCCTACGTGCGGGGGACGATCTAGCCGCAGGCTGCTTCGCGCCGATCATCCCCCCGATCGGCGCGCCAGACTCAGGGACAGGCCAGCGGCTCCAGCTGGTCGCGCAGCCGAACCAGCGCTGCGATCGCCGTCTCGTCATCGGGCAGCTGTTCCAGGCTGTCGGCGGTGAACAGAAGATCGACCACGGCGTGACACTGCACGAAACCGCCCTTGACCAGCACGCGCCCGTTCTTTCTATCCCGCGCTTTGTAGTACATCGATGGCTGGTCGAATTCCTCGATCCGGTGGCGCTCGCCGGCCCCGAACAGCAGCGCGGTCCGATCGAGCTTGGCCGGCGCGATGCGCGAGTCATCGTAGAGGTCGATGGTGATCGAGCCCAGCTCCGCGCCCGAATAGGCGATATCGGCTTGGAGGTAGGAGGCCGGCTCGGGAAACATGCTGTTCGCGGGGACATCGCTTTTGGTGGATCGAACCGCCGCCGCGAGCGGCGCCGAGAAGGAGCTTTCCACTGCCGGTGCGAGCGGCAGGCCATAGAACTTGCCCTGGCGATCAGCGCGCGGCCCGTCGACGGCCACGAGCAGCGGCGCGGCGCCCGCCGGCGGGGCGTAGCGGAAGACCAGGCCGCCCTCGGCGGGGCTATCGAAGCCGGCGGTGAACGACTCGCTTGCGCCCTTCGCCACGATCTGGCTGTCGTCCGGGCTGTACGGGTTGATCAGATTGGGCTCGAACTCCTGGCCGTCGCCGCTCACCAGCCGCAGCGCATCGCCGGTGACCTCCAGCTGATCGTGCCGCTGGTTGGTCAGTTTGAAGCTGACCAGATAGTTGAAGCGCCCGTCCCCCCGCTTGAGGTGCGTCACCTCGAAGACCACCAGCTCGACGCCATCGCCGGCGATCGGCACCAGGGGGATTCCTTGCGGGGCGGCGGCCTGCTGGATCCCGGCCCCGGAGCCTGCGCAGCCGGCCAGGGCGCCGATGAGCGCGAATATCGTCAGCAAATATCGCATCATGGATCTCCTCTCGTGTCTGTCCGTTGATCGGAACCGCAGTTGGCGCAGTGTAGCACGCCGGCTCTCGCCTGGGGCTGGCCAACCGGCGTATAATGACAGCCTGAACCTGACGATGAGGAGGCGCGATGCGACAGCTGACGCTGAAGCCGGACCAGGTGCCGCCCGAGCTGGCCGAGTGGCTGCGCGAGGCGGGCCAGGCGACGCTGCTGGTGGCGGTGGAGTACGACGAGGACGGCTATTTTTCGCTCCAGGCGCTGCCCGAGGTCGAGCCAGCCCTGGTGCCGCGCGTGCGCAAAGCCATGGCCCAGTACGAGGAAACGCTGCGGAGGCTCCTGTGACCGCGTTCCTGAGCCTGCCGGACGCCCTGCTGATCCAGGCGATGGTGATCGATCGGATCGGCGGCATCCCCGGCATCACCGAGCAGGGCTTCGAGAAGCTGGACACCGCCCTCGCGGCGCCCCAGCAGTCGATGTTCGGCGAGGATCTTTACCCGGACCTGCCCTCCAAGGCGGCGGCGCTGTTCGACGCGCTGGTGATGGGCCACTGCTTCAGCGACGGCAACAAGCGCACCGCGTTGCTGGCGATGATCGAGTTCCTGGCCCGCAACGGCCTGCGCTTCGCCGCCCCCGATGACGACGCATTGTATGATTGGGTCCTCCAGGCCGCCGCCCGCGCCACAACCCGCGAGGCGCAGGCCGCCTGGATCGCCGCCCGCTGCGAGGCCGCCCATGAGTGATGATTCGCCGATCAGCTACCTGTCGGTCGAAGATGTGCTGGCGATTCGCGACCGGCTGGCCGAGCAGCATCACGACAGCTTCGACATCCTGCGCATCCAGCAGCTCCTGTCGGCGATCGCGGCGCCGCGCCAGCATCTGTTCGGCCAGGAGCTGTTCCCGACCCTGTGCGAGAAAGCCGCCGCCCTGCTGGTCCGCCTGATCAAAAACCATCCGTTCTGGGACGGCAACAAGCGGATCGCCCTGGCGGCCACCGGCCTGTTCCTCAGCCGCAACGGCTACGATCTGGCCGTCGCCCCCGCCGACGCCGACACCTTCACCACCGCGCTGGCCGCCGGCGACGAGGACGAGGCGGCGGCCCGGCGCTGGGTCGAGGGCCACTCCCGCCCCGCCGGGTAGTACGCCCCCGGATCGTTGCGAAAGGCGCGACCGGGCGGGACTGCTGTGGTATAATGGTGGCTAGCTCTGGCAGGCTTTTCATTTTAGCAAGGATTGGTGCCGTATGGCGCAACCAGGCGATCCTCAGCGTGATACCCAGCGCTCTGACGCCGATTTGCTGGCGGCGATCTGCCGCCAGGATATGGTGGCGCTTGAGCAGCTGTTCGAACGATACAAGCAGGCGCTGTACCAAACCGCCCTCGGCATCACCCGCGACCAGCAAACCGCCGAGGAAGTCATCCAGGATTGTTTCTACCGCCTCTACCGTTACGCCGCCAAGCTCGACGGCTCGTCGCCCCTGGCGCCCTGGCTGTACCGCGTCACCGTCAATCTCTGCTACAGCAGGCTCAAGAAAAAGAAGCGCCACTGGACGGAGTCGTTCCACCAGCTGGCCGAGCGGCTGTGGTCCAGCCCACGCTCCGGCCCCGAGCATATCGCCGAGCGCCGCGAGCTGCAAAGCGTCATCCGCCAGACGCTGGAAATCCTCTCGCCCCAACACCGGGCGGTGCTGGTCTTGCACTACTTTCACGAGTATAATGTCGCGGAGATCGCCGAGATTCTGGAGTGCCCCGAGGGGACGGTCAAATCCCGCCTCTACTACGCTCGCAAAGTGCTGAAAGAGCAGCTCCACACGGTGATCGCTGCCGAGGACACGGACCTGTGGCTGCCTGATCTGGTTTGATGTGTTGTCTGTGAGGTTCGGATGACAGCCATACCCCAGCGCTCCGAACAGCGGCTGCACCTGGCCGGTGATCGCTTCTACAGCTTTATCCGCGCGATCATCCTGCTGCTGCTGCTGACGCTCGCCCTGCGCCTCGACAACCGCGCCGTCCTGCCGCCCACCGCCAGCCCGTTCGCCATGCTCTGGTGGGTCTACGCGCTCTTCGCCGGCTTCATGGCCGCCGCCCAGTTCGTCCCCGCCCTCGACAAGCTCATGCCCTGGGCCTTCCTCGGCGACTTGGCGCTGCTGGCCGGGATCACGCAGTTCAGCGGCACGACGCCGCGCCTTTTCTACGCCCTGTTCCTGCTGCCCACGACCTGGGCCGCCATCCGCCGCCAGCCGCGGGCCTCGATCATCACCGGCCTGCTGGCGGCGATTTTCTACATCGGCTCGACGGTGCTCTACCAGGGCCGCGAGGGGATCCCGATCGATCTCCAGGCGCTGGTGGAGCTGAGCCTCAACAGCGTGACCCTGGTCTGTCTCTCCTGGCTCACCAGCACGCTCGCCGCCCGCTGGAGCCAGATCAACCGCCAGATGGTCGATGAGGCGCGCCGCGAAACCACCGCCGCCGTCGCCGAGGCCGAATCCTACCGCGACCGCACCCGCTCGCTCTACGAGGTGGCCTTCAAGCTCGGCACGACCATGAACTATCAGGCCGTGCTCGATACGACGGTCCAGGAGAGCATGCGCCTGGTCAAGGGCACGACGAGCATTGTGCTGCTCTCCAGCGGCGAGCCCGATGAGCTGTACGTGGCCGCCGGCCTCGGCCTCAACGAGGGCGATCTCAACCGCCGGGTCAAGGTCGATCCCCAAGGCATCCTCGGCCAGACGTTCGGCTCCGGCACCGCCCGTATCATCCAGAACCCGTCCCAGTATCCCGACATGGGCTCGGTCGCCGCCCTGCGCCGCTGCGCCAACGCCTGCTGCGTGCCGCTCAGCGCCGGCCGGCGCAACTACGGCCTGCTGCTGGTCGGCACCGTCAGCGAAACGCCCTTCACCGAGGAGGAGCTGGGCATGGTCGCGGCGATGGCCAACTACGCGATCATCGCCATGCTCAACACCCAGCTGGTCCAGGAGCTGCGCGAGGAGCGCACCAAGCTGATCAGCAAGGAGGAGGAGGTGCGCCAGCAGCTCTCCCGCGACCTCCACGACGGCCCCGCCCAGTCCGTCGCGGCGATCACGATGAACATCGAGTTCGTCAAGCGCCTGCTGGAGCGCGATCCCGAGCGCGTCCAGGACGAGCTGACCAAGATGGGCGAGCTGGCCCGCCGCACGACCTACGATATCCGCACGCTGCTGTTCGAGCTGCGCCCGCTCACCCTCGACAGCCAGGGCCTGGTCACGACGCTCCGCGAGTACGCCACTCGCTTCAAGGACGGCCCGACCCAGGTGATCTTCGAGGAGCATGTCGGCGAGGTCCAGATGGACGCCAAGCGCGAGGGCACGCTGTTCAATATCATCCAGGAATCGACCAACAACGCGCTCAAGCACGCTCAGGCCAAGCATATCTGGATCCGGCTCCAGCGCCAGGGCGACGAGCTGATGGCAACCATCCAGGACGACGGCAAGGGCTTTGATCTCCAGGCCGTGCGCAAAACCTACCATCAGCGCGGCTCGTTCGGCCTGCTCAACATCGAGGAGCGCGCCCGCATGGTCGGCGGCTCCGCCGAGATGACCTCCGCCCCCGGCGCCGGCACCACCGTCCGCGTGATCGTCCCCTTCGACGCCGATAGTCTGTAGATGTTTGGCATTTCTA
>DASWWB010000827.1:0-2745 GCA_036406115.1 Herpetosiphonaceae bacterium | reverse complement strand
CGCGGTCGCCCTGCATGGCGTTGGCGGTCATGGCGATGATGCGGGGCCGCTCGTCGCCGGGCCAGCGCCGGCAGATCTGCCTGGTGGCCTCCAGCCCGTCCATCTCGGGCATCTGCATGTCCATCAGCACGATGTGATAGGGCTGGCGCTCCAGGGCCTGGAGCACCTCCAGGCCGTTGGCGGCCACATCGGCGCGGTAGCCCATTTTGTGGAGCAGCTGGAGCGCGAGCTTCTGGTTGATCGCGTTGTCCTCGGCCAGCAGGATGCGCAGCGGCAGGCGCCGGCCCAGCTCGCCGTCGAACTGGGGCCGCTGGGTCGGCTCGGCGACCCTGGTCGGCTGGCCGACGAAAATGCCGACCAGCACATTGTAGAGGCTCGACGATTTGATCGGCTTGGTCAGGAAGGCGGCGTAGTCGGCGGTGCGGGCGTCGGCCTCGCGGCGGCCGAGCGAGGTCAGCATTACCAGCGGCAGCTCCTGGCCGGCGAGGTGCTGGCGGATGGCCGCCGCCAGCATCGTCCCGTCCATCTCGGGCATCTGCATGTCGAGGATCGCCACGTCGAACTGGCTGCCGCGGATGACCCACTCCAGCGCCTCGGTCGGATAGGCCGTGTCCTGGGTGAACATGCCCCAGGACTGCGCCTGGCGGGTCAGGATCTGGCGGTTGGTGTCGTTGTCGTCGACGATCAGCAGCCGCTTGCCGCGCAGCTGGGGCTGGGAGCTTTGCATGTAGACCCGCAGCGGCGCCTCGGTCGCCTCGGCCTGGATGGTGAAATGGAACGTCGAGCCCACGCCGAGCTCGCTCTCGACCCACAGCGCGCCGCCCATGCACTCGGCCAGCTTTTTGCTGATCGCCAGGCCCAGCCCGGTGCCGCCGTAGCGGCGGGTCGTCGAGGCGTCGACCTGGCTGAACGATTGGAACAGCCGGTCCATGCGATCGGCGGGGATGCCGATGCCGGTGTCGCGGACGGCGAAATGCAGCTCGTAGCGCTCCTCGGCGCGCCGGATGCTGCTGACCGAGACCACCACCTCGCCGCGGTTGGTGAACTTAATCGCGTTGCCGATCAGGTTGATCAAAATCTGGCGCAGGCGGGTCACGTCGCCAAGCACCATCGCCGGCGTCTGCGGATCGACCAGATAGGCCAGGTCGAGGCCTTTGTCGCCGGCGCGGGCGGCCAGCAGCTCCAGCGCCGTCTCCAGGCACTCGCGCAGCTCGTAGGGCTGGCGCTCCAGCTCCAGCTTGCCCGATTCGATCTTGGAGAAATCGAGGATATCGTTGATGATCGTCAGCAGCGAGTCGCCGCTGTTGCGGATGGTCTCGGCGTAGTCGTGCTGCTCGGCGCTGAGCGGCGTGTCGAGCAGCAGGCCGGTCATGCCGATCACGGCGTTCATCGGCGTGCGGATCTCGTGGCTCATGTTGGCGAGGAACTCGGACTTGGTGAGCGAGGCCGCCTCGGCCGCCTCCTTGGCGAGCTGCAATTCGGCCTGGACGCGGGTCCGCTCGGCCAGCTCGCGCTGGGCGGCGCCGTAGAGCAGGGCGTTGTCGAGCGCCAGCGCGGCGAACTGGGCGAAGCGGCCGATCAGCTCGGCGTCGCTCTGGTCGAAGGCGGCGTCGGCGCCCCAATCGTGGGCCATGCCGATGACGCCGGTCAGCTGGTCGCCGGAGAGCAGCGGCACCGCCACCGCGTCGCGGATGATCCCGTAGCCGAAATGGGGCAGGCGCTTGGCCCATGTGTCGTAGTTCTCGACCAGCAGCGGCTCGCCCGAGGCCCAGACCGTGCCGGCCAGCCCGTCGCCGCGCCCGACCTGCGAGCCGATCTCGGGCTGGAACAGCCCCTTGCCGAGCCGCATCTCCAGCGCGCCGCCCTCGCCCAGCTGATAGATGAAGCCGTGCGGCGTCTCGGCCAGGGCCAGTACCTGGGAGAGGATGTTTTCGAGCAGATCATCGAGATCCAGCCGGTTCATCAGCGCCAGCACCGTCTCCTGCATCGCGGCGAGGAAGACATTTTTGCGCAGCAGCACTTGCTCGCTGACCCGCAGCTGGGCCTCGGCGACGCCGGCGCGCTCGCTTTCCTCGCGGGCCTGGCGCCACTCCTGGCGCAGGCGGGTGGCGATATTGTTGAACGAGACCGCCACCTCGCCCAGCTCGTCGCGGTTGGCAAGATTGACCGTCCCCTCCATATCGCCGCCGACCATGCGCTCCGAGGCCTGGCGCAGGCTGCCGACCGTCCGCATCACCGAGGAATAGAATCCCAGCCACAGGTAGAGGACCAGCAGCAGCACCACGACCGTCACGCCGGCCGCCAGGTTCTTTTTCAGGACGAAGCCGGCGATCCGGCGCTGGAGCAGGCTGTCGAGCTGGGGGGCGGTGGCGTCCCACAGGCCGAAGCTGGCGCTGAGCGCCGCCTGGCCGGCGTTGCGGAACTCGGTCGGCGCCAGGGTGATCGCCTGGCCTTCGATCAGCTGGGAGCGCAGCGCCGCGAGGAAGGTGTCGCCGGCGGAGCGGGCGGCGTCGAGCTGGGCGCCGAGGGCCGGGCGCAGGTTGCGGGCCGGGTTATTGGCCTCGTCGAAAGCCAGGGTCAGGCTCTTGCCGGTTTCGTTGAGATTGGATTCGAGCAGGCCGCCGAGGACAATCATCTCGATCCGCTCGTCGGTGGTGACGGCGCGGCGGTCCAACAGCCCCTCGCCCTTGAACATCGCCTGGGAGAGCAGGTCCTGGCCGGCGGGCAGCTTGAGCAGAATCGTGT
>DASWWB010000826.1:0-2211 GCA_036406115.1 Herpetosiphonaceae bacterium | reverse complement strand
AGATCGAGGGCGCGGCGCTGGTGGGCGTGGCCGCCGGGCCTGAGCGCGCGCCCAGCGCCAGCGGCATCACGATCCTGGGGGCTGGCGCGCTGCCCGTGGCCGCGCCACCCGAGCCGCTGCACATCCAGACGCTGGGCCAGGCCCGGGTCTGGCGCGGGCCGGTCGAGATCACGGCCTGGGGCCGCAAATCGGCGGTGCTGCTGATGGGCGTGCTGCTGACCAGCAGGGGCGAATGGCTCCAGCGCGAGCAGATCTGCGACTTGCTGTGGCCGGAGGCTGATCCCGCCACCGCTGAGGCCCAGTTCAAAGTGGCGCTCAACGCGCTGTCCAACGCCCTGGAGCCGCAGCGGCCGCCGCGCAGCCTGGGCCGCCCGCTCGAGCGCCGGGGCAGCGCCTACCGCATCAATCCCCGGGCCGAGGGCCTGCGGCTGGACGCCGCCCGCTTCGAGGAGCTGCTGGATCGGGCCGCCGACGCGGGGGGCGCCGCCCGCGCCGAGCTACTGCGCCGGGCCTTGGCGCTGTACCAGGGCGATTATCTGGCCGACTGCCTGTACAGCGACTGGGCCCGCGAAACCCGCGAGCGGCTGCGCGGCCGGTTCCTGGCCGGGGCGTGCGCCCTCGCCGGCCTGGCGCTGGACATGGGCCGGCTCGCCGAGGCCGAGCGCTGGGCCGAGGCCGCCCTGGCCCGCGATGCCTGCTGCGAGGAGGCCTATCAGCTGCTGCTGCGGGTCCACGCCGCCGAGGGCAACCGCGCCCAGGTCTGCCGGGTCTACGAGCGCTGCGCGGCGGCGCTGTGGTGCGAGCTGGGCCTGGAGCCGCTGCCCCAGACGACCGAGCTGTACCGCGCCGCCACGCTCAATCCCTGAGTTCCTACCCTGCGCGCTCCTCGGCGGGGGCGGGTTTGAACACCGCCAGGTCCGCGAGGTGTTGGTAGCCAAGCGCCTGGTAGAGCGGCAGGCCCGCCTCCGACGACACCAGCACGCTCCATTGCTCGCCCTCGGCGGCGGCGTCATGAAGGATCTGGGCCATGAGCGCCTGCGCCAAGCCCCGGCGCCGATAGTCGGGCGCCGTGTAGACATGCGACACATAGCCGCAGTCCGGGTCGACGTGGCACACACGCGCACGCGCCACCGGGCGCCCGTCGAGGACGATCATGGAGTGGCGCAGGCGCGGCTCATGCAGCTTCGCCGCCGTCGTCCACGTTTTGCCCACCGGCTTCTGATCGCGCAGCTGCGCGCTGTCGCGGATCCGCACGACGTCATAGCGGCTGTCGAGCGGCGGCAGCGGGGCGACCTCGCGCGCCATCAGCGCTTCGGTCTCGGTTTGGCGATACCCTGCGGCGACGTAGGCAGCGTAGTCGCTCGGCGGGCGGCCGATCAGGGTGATGAGATGATCCGGCTCCGGCCCGTACGCGGCCATGGCGGCCAGCGCCGCGGCGGGCGCATGGGCGCTGACGACAAACTCATCGCCGATCCGCCGGACGTCGTCCCAGGAATCATCGAAATGAATCACGGGCAGGTCTCCCGCGATCCGGCGTTCCGACTGATTCTCGGCATTCGTGACGCCGAGCAAGCCGTGCAAAAAAATCTCGATGGCGTGATCGATGTTCATGGCTGTGATTGCTCCAACCTGCTGCGCGAGGCCGCTGGCGATCTCGCGGATGTGACAAAGCGCCACAGCATACCATAGTTGGATGCGACCACGGCCCCGGCGGGCTTTGCTGCTATACTCTGGGCCAGACGCGGGGCGCGGGACGGGACAATCCCGCCGCGAACCCCAGCCAGCGGAGGACGAGGCATGCATCAGCTATCCGATCAAGCGGAAGCCGACGACGGCGCACGAACAGTGCGCGAGGTGATCGCCATCGCCCGGGAGTGGGTCGCGCGGGAGGCGGCGCGGTGGCCGGGCTTCGCCGGGGCCTATCTGTGGGGCGGCATCGCGGCGCTTCCCGCCGACGCCCCGTTCGCCAGCTTCCGCGATGTCGATCTGGTGGTCGTGCTGGACGGCGATGATTCCGGCGAGGAGCAGGAGCTGTTCTATCGCGGCCTTTCGCTGGAGATCATCCCCCGCGCCCTGGCGTCCCACCGCGACGCGGAGGCCACGCTGGCCAATCCCAGCGCCGGCCCCAACCTGGCGACCACCCAGATCCTGGCCGACCCGCTTGGGATTCTGGCGCCGTTCCAGCAGGCGGTCGCCGCCGACTTCGGCAGG
>DASWWB010000825.1:0-8295 GCA_036406115.1 Herpetosiphonaceae bacterium | reverse complement strand
TTCGCCCGCCAGCGGCCGCTGTTCGTCGCCGACGTGCCGCACGCCTATCCCGCCTTCGCCGAGGTGGCGCTGCGCTTCGGCGCCAGGGCGCTGCTGGCGGCGCCGATCACCGCCGGCGAGCAGCGGCTGGGCGTGCTGGCGGTCTACGCGCCGCAGGCGCCGATGTTCGCCGAGGACGATCTTGCGCTGGTCGAGCTGCTGGCCAGCCAGGCGGCGGTCATCCTGGAGAGCCGCGCCCTGATCGACGAGGCCGCCCGGGTCCAGGCCCGCGAGGAGGCGACCAGGCTCAAGGATGATTTCCTGTCAGCCGCCGCCCACGACCTCAAGACCCCGCTCACGGCCCTGATCGGCCGCGCCCAGCTGATGGAGCGGCGCGCGCTCCGCAACCCGGAGGCGCCCGCCGATCTCGGCTCGATCCGGATGGTGATCGCCGAGACCCGCCGGCTCAAGCATCTGGTGCTGGACCTGCTGGACGCCGCCCGCGCCGAGCGCGGCAGCCTGATCACCCGGCGCGAGGAGGTCGATCTGACACCGCTGGCGCGCGATGTCTGCGAGCGCTACGCCTCGGCGCGCCACCAGTGCGTCGTCACGGCGGAAGATGCGCTGGTCGGCTGCTTCGATCCGCTGCGGATCGGCCAGCTGTTCGACAATCTGATCGGCAACGCGGTCAAATACAGCCCGGAGGGCGGGCCGGTCCGCGTCGAGCTGTGGCGCGAGGACGGAGCGGCCCGGCTGGTGGTGGCGGACACGGGGATCGGCATCCCGGCCGATGATCTGCCGCATATTTTCGAGCGCTTCCACCGCGGCGCGAATGTCGACGACCGGCGCTTCTCGGGCATGGGGCTGGGCCTCTACATCTGCCATGGGATCGTCGAGGAGCACGGCGGGTCGATCAGCGCCCGGCCCAATCTGCCGCACGGCACCCAGTTCCATGTTTCGCTGCCGCTTGTCGCGCCTGGAGGCTCCAATGACTGAGGAACACCCGATCCTGGTGATCGATGACGACCCGGCGATCCTTGACACCGTCGCCGAGATGCTGGAGTTCGAGGGCTACGCGGTCCAGGTCGCCGCGAACGGCGCCGAGGGCCTGGCGGCGGTCGAGCGGCTGCGCCCGGCCCTGGTTCTGCTGGACATGCGCATGCCGGTGCTGGACGGCTGGGGCTTCGCCAGCAGGCTGCGCGAGCGCGGCATCGAGCTGCCGGTGGTCGTGATGACCGCCGCCCAGGACGCCCAGCGCTGGGCCAGCGACATCGCCGCCACCGGCTACCTGGCCAAGCCCTTCGAGTACCAGGAGCTGCTGAGCGCGGTGCGGGCCCACATCGGCGGCTAGGGCTGCACGGGATGGGCGGTCACGGCGCTGGTGAGATTGGCGCCGGCGAGATCGACGTAAAGCTGGCCCTCGGTGACGGTCAGCGTGAGGCTGGAACGCCGCTCCAGCCGCTCGGCCAGCTCGGCCACGAAGCCGCGGTCGAAGGTGTAGAAGCCGATCTCGGCGGCGCGGTGGATGCGCTTGCCGGCCCAGTTGCGCTGGAGCATCGCCGGATCGCGGTGGGTGTAGATCGCGACCCGCTCGGCGAGCTTGGCGGCCCGGTGCAGCCGGTCGGCGTCCGGCGCGCCCACCTCGATCCAAGTCCGGACCCGCCCGTCAGGCTCGCGCAGCCAGACCGGCGGCTCGTCGGCCTCGGCGATGCCCTTGCCGAAGCCGATGCCCTCGCCGTACTCCAGGCAGTAGGCCAGCAGCCGCGTCACCATATACTCGACCGACTCCGACGGATGCAGCGCGATCCGCAGCGGCAGGTCCTCGTAGACGCCGCGATCGGTGTCCGCCAGCGTCACGTCAACGGTGTAGATTGTTGCGCCAAGCGCCATGGGGCTCCCTTCTGTTGTCAGCGCTGGCGCCGGGGCGGCCCCGCTGCATGAATCGAATCGGCAAACCGCAGCATGGTGCCGCCGATCGGCCAGCCTGTCAAACCTGCTGCTGCTGAGACCGCTTTGTCACCGCCGCAGCCTTGCCCCACGGCGAATTTGGGGTACGATTCGAGGGTGCCGGCCGCGCGATTGGCGCCGGCCGCGAAGGAGGAACCCCATGAGCGGCACCCATCTGCCCATCAAAGAACTGCTTGAGGCCAATCTCGACCACGATTGCGAGGGAGTTGGCGAGGACCATATTTGCATCAGGATCGCCGCGATCGCCGACCTGCCGACCCGCTACGGCGATTTCCATATCGTGGCCTTCTGGAACAACCGCGACGGCAAGGAGCACGCAGCCCTAGTGCGCGGCGACGTGACCGGCGCCGAGGACGTGCCGGTGCGGCTCCACTCCGAGTGCCTCACCGGCGATTCGCTCGGCTCGCTGCGCTGCGACTGCCGCGACCAGCTCGAATCCGCCCTGCGCACGATCGGCGAGCTGGAGCGCGGGATCGTGCTCTACCTGCGCCAGGAGGGCCGGGGCATCGGCTTCCTCAATAAGATTCGCGCCTACGGGCTGCAAGATTATGGCTATGACACCGTCGAGGCCAATCTGGCCCTGGGCTTCGGCGATGACGAGCGCGACTACGCCGTGGCCGCCCACATGCTGCGCTCGCTCGACGTCAAGTCGATCCGGCTGATGACCAACAACCCGAAGAAGGTCGACGAGCTGACCAAATACGGCGTCACCGTCGCCGGCCGCATCCCCCACCTGATGCCGCCGAACCCGCACAACGAGGCCTATCTGCGGACCAAGGCCGCCAAATCGGGCCATTTGATCGACCTCGGCCCGGAACCCGCCGCCGAGCCGGCCTGATCGCCCCGCCGATCGCGCCGCGATTTGCCACTTGTCCTTCGGCGCCTTCTCTCCTATCATAGTGCGCACGCCCCGCCTAGGCGGGGCGTTTGTGTGGTAGGCGGTCGTCGATCGCTAAGGAGAATGGCGTGCGTTTGCGCATTGTGGCGTTGTTTTTGATGTTGGCGGTGGTCGTCGCTTCGGCGGCGCCGGCCTTCGCGGATTCGGAGGTCGTCGATCACGGGGATGGCGAGGTGCCCGCGCTGCTGGGCGAGGCGGATGTCGAGCGGATCAAGCAGCTGCAAAGCACGCCGGCGCCCTATATCGCCAGCCCGGTCAGCCCCGACGACAGCACCTTTTTGATTGACAACTATCGCTACAGCCCCACCGGCTCGGCGTTCCTGAACATCAACGACGGCTCGATCACGCCCATCCAGCAGCTCCAGCTGCCCGAGGATTCGGATCTGCTGATCGTCGGCGGCACCGAGGTGGTCTGGTTCGATGAGAACACGCTGGGCCAGGTGCTGTTCGATCTGTTCGACGGCGGCTATGTCTTCCTGGTCGACCGGACCACCGGCGTGGCGTCGATCGAGCCGATCGAGCTGCCGTTCTTCCCGCTGTCGATCTCGCCCAACGCCTCGCGGCTGCTGGTGGCGATCTTCCCCGAGTACGAGGATCTGAGCGCCGGCGGCGAGTTCAAGCCGCCCTTCTCGATTGAGATGCCCAAGCTGCGGATGGATCCGACCCGCCAGCGGCAGCCCGGCCGCTCGGCCTTCTACGCCCACACCGACCAGCGCAACAAGCTGAACGAGGACGAGCTGGAGCTGGGCGTCGTCGATCTGAGCACCGGCGAGTACACATCGCTGCTGGGCCTGCCCAAGGACAGCCTGCTGCTGAACTACGCCTGGGCGGCCGACGGCTCGAAGCTGGCTCTGGTCCGCGATACCGTCAAGTACGGCGAGGACACCGCCGCCAAGCGCCTGGTCGACGCGCTGATGTACGATGTGATGGGCGAGTATTCGCCCAAAGACAATCCGTTTTTCGTCAACAACGTGGTCGATCTGTTTGATTTCGGCACCGGCGACTTCCGGCTCGCGGCGCTGAAGGCGGTCGATGGCAATGGCGACACCGCCCGCGACCTGTCCTGGAGCACCGACGGCAACCGGCTGGCGGTCGGCATGCGCAAGCCCTCGCGGATCAAAGGCCGGCGCTACCCGATCTACGCGCTGCCCGAAAGCTCGTACCTGCGCTTCTACACCGCGCAGGGCGCGCCGGTCGGCGAGTTCGCCGCGCCGCAGATCAACGCCCCGGATGTCTCGTTCGCCCAGTATATTTCGCCGGATGAGCTGATGATCCACGCCGTCGACGGCATGTCGTTCAAGCTCTTCTACTACAACCAGGGCTCCGGCGAGTTCCGCCAGATCTCATCGTGGGAAGGCACGGTCTACGCGGCGGCCGCCACGCGCCAGTCGCGCCAGATCCTCTACGGCTTCACGTCGTTCCAGCACGCGCCCGACCTGTACCGCGTCGGCTGGGACGGCCAGGCGATCGCCCGCCTGACCTGGGCCAACGCCGAAAACGAGAAGGCCAACCAGGTCCGGGCCGACAAGGTGTCGTTCAAGCTGCGCAGCGGCGCCGTGCGCGAGGGCTACCTCGTCCAGCCGGCGGGCGCGGTGTTCCCGCCCAAGAACAGCCCGATCGTGCTCTGGCAGGAGGGCGGGCCGACCGCGCCGTTCCTCAACCAGTGGAGCACCAACGTCGAGAATCCGACCAACCTGCTGGCGAACTTCGGCATGCCGGTGCTGTTCGTGCCGCTGCCGGGCCGGCTCGGCTTCGGCCCCGAGTTCCTCAACGCCCTCGCCGACAATCGCAATTTCGGCCAGATCGACATCGATGAGGCGGCGGAAATTGTCGAGCAGCTCGTGCAGAAGGGCTGGACCGCCTCCGGCAAGGTCGGCATCACTGGCTGCTCCTACGGCGGCTACTTCACCTCGCAGAGCATCACCCGCCACCCGCAGCGCTACGCCGCCGCCAACACCCAGTGCACCCTGCTGGACACCGCCAGCGAGTGGCACTTCGGCCTGGCGCTGATCGGCTATCTGGAGGGCACGACGCCGATGGCCGATCCCGCCGAGTTCGCCTCCGACTCGCCGATCAACCGCGCCAGCGCCGCCCGCACGCCGCTGCTGATGTTCCACGGCTCGTTTGATTTCCTGCCGGTCAAGTTCGCCTATGATTTCCATGACCAGATGCAGGTCCAGGGGCTGCCGGTCCGGCTGCTGGAGTTCAACGGCGAGGGCCACGGCCTGGCGCTGCCCGAGCATCAGCTGCGGGCCGCCCAGGAGCAGATCCTGTGGTTCCGCAAGTACCTGACCGGCGCCCCGGCGGTCGCGGCGCTGCCGTCCTCGCCGGAGCGGATCAGCCTGGGCCAGCCTGCCAAGCCCGTCGCCAAGCCGGTTGCCAAGCCGGCCGCCAAGCCGGTTGCCAAGCCGGCCGCCAAGCCGGCGACGCTGACAGCGCCGCCCGCCACCTTGCGGCTGGCGCCCACGGCCAAGCAGTGGCTTAAGTCGCTGTAGCGTCGTTCGCGCGCGAAGGGGCGGCCATGCGGCCGCCCCTTCGGTGTTTAATCGGTGCCGGCGGGCGCTCGCTTGCGGCGGTGCCCGCCGGTTCGCGCTACTCGGCGCTTGCTGGGTCGCCGCGCGGGGCGAGCGCTGGCTGGCTCGGTCGCGCGGGCGGGTTCTGGCCCGTGACCGTCAGGCCGCGCAGCGTGGCGCGATTATCGGCCTCGTTGCTTTCCGCCACCGCGCCGGCCTCCGAGGGGCCGAAGCTGTCGACCAGCGCGACGATCTCGGTCGTGCCGCTGGGCAGCCAGCCCGGCCAGACGCTCTGGCCGGCGGCGTAGCTGCCAGGGGTCGAGGCGAGCGTGACGCTCTGGCCCGGCGCCAGCGGGCTGCTGACCGCCCAGGCGAGGCCGAAGCAGGGCGTCAGGCCGCAGAGCGTGTTCCAGGGCTGGTTGGCCGCCGGCGCTTGGCGCGGGTTGAGGTAGAGATCGACCCAGAACGGCGCGGCGGGGGCGTTGCCGGTGTTGGTGATCGTCACGGTCACGACGACCGGCTCGCCGGCGGCGAACATGCTGCGCTGGGGCGAGATGCGGACGCTCGCGGTCAGATTGGCGAACGACGGCCGCTGCACCTGTGGCAGATAGACATAATAGTTGCGATTGATCACGTAGCTTTCGCCGGTCGCGTTGCCGTTGCCGGCGCCGTCGCCGCCGAGCGGGATGGCCGCGCGGCTGCTCAGGATGCTGTCGTTGTCAATCAGATTGAGGCCCAGCGCGCCGTTGCCGGCCCCGGTCGCCGCAGTGACGGTCCAGGTCGCGCCTGAGCCAGTCACGCCGGTGATCGAGGCGCCGGTCACGCCGCTCAGCGCCAGGGCGAAATCCGCTGTGTCGACGTTGAGCACCGGCTCGGAGAAGGTGACGGTGAAGTCGACAGTCGCCGCCCGCGTCGGGCTGGCGCCGGCGCGGACGATCGCGGCGACGGCGGGGATGCTCGGGTTGAAGGTGACTCGGTTGTCGCTGCTGGTCGAGGCCGCGCTGGCGTTGCCCGCCGGGTCGCTGGCGGCGCCAGCCGGCACGCTGGCGATCACCAGCCCGGGGCCGCGCATGCCGCTGACGACGACGGCGTAGGTCGTCCCGCTGCCGGTGACGGTGGCTGCGAGCGTGCCCGGCGCGGTGCTGGCGCTGAGATCGATGTCGCCCGGCGCGCTGCCGAAGCCGCTGACCGGCTCGGAGAAGACGACGGTGAAGCTGATCGGCGCGGTGGCGGCGGGATCGGCCTGGCCGCTTGCCTGGTTGATCGTCACCTGGGCCGGCGTGGTGTCGATCAGCCAGGTGAAGCTGGCGGGCGAGGCGTCGACGTTGCCGGCGGCGTCGATCGCCCGCACCGCGAAGGTGTGCGAGCCATCCGCCAGCCCGGCGTAGCTCTGCGGACTGGCGCAGGCGGCGAAGGTCGCGCCGTCCAGGCTGCACTCAAGGCTGGCGACGCCGGAGCCGGCCCCGTCATTGCCGCTGAAGCTGAAACTGGCGTTGGCGCTGGCGCTCGGGTTGGTCGGATTGGCGGTGATCGTCGTGTCGGGCGCCGTGAGGTCGATGCGCCAGGTGAAGCTGGCGGGCGTGCTCTCGGTGTTGCCGGCGATGTCGACCGCGCGGACGCGGAAGGTGCGGCTGCCCTCGGCCAGGCCGCTCAGGTTCTGCGGGCTGGCGCAGGTGGCGAACGGCGCGCCGTCCAGGCTGCACTCGAAGCGCGCGACCGCGCTGCCGGTGCCGGCGCCGGTGAAGGCGAAGCTGGCCGACGCGCTGTTGGAGATCGCCGGCGGCGTGGCGGTGAGCGTCGTGTCAGGCTCGGCGGTGTCGACGGTGAAGGTGTTGGTGTTGGAGTCGACGCTGGTGTTGCCTGCCGGGTCGCTGGCGCGGGCGCGGGTGGTGTGCGTGCCGTCGGTGAGCGGCGCCGGCGGCGTGAGGCTCCAGTTGCCGCTCGCGTCGGCGGTGACGGTGCCGATCGAGCTGCCGTCGATGAAGACGGTGACGACGGCGCCTGACTCGGCGCTGCCGGTGACCGGCGGGAGCGGGTTGTTGGTGACCGAGCCGTTGGCCGGCGTGTTGGTCAGCGGCGCGGGCGGTGGGGTGGTGTCGACCGTCCAGGCGTAGCTGGCGGGCGAGCCGTCGACGTTGCCGGCATTGTCGATCGCCCGCACGGCGAAGGTGTGCGCGCCGTCGCTGAGGCCGGTCAGGGTCAGTCCGCTGGCGCAGGCTGTGAAGGCGCCGCCATCCAGGCTGCACTCGAAGCTGGCGACGCCGGAGCCGGCCCCGTCGTTGCCGGTGAAGGCGAAGGTGGCGTTGGCGCTGTTGCTGAGCACAGGCGGATTGGCGGTGATGGTGGTGTCGGGCGCGGTCAGGTCGATAAGCCACGTGAAGCTGGCGGGCGTCGTGTCGGTGTTGCCGGCGGCGTCGACCGCGCGGACGCGGAAGGTGCGGCTGCCCTCGGCCAGGCCGCTCAGGTTCTGCGGACTGGCGCAGGTGGCGAACGCGGCACCGTCCAGGCTGCACTCGAAGCGCGCGACCGCGCTGCCGGTGCCGGCGCCGGTGAAGCTGAAATTGGCGCTCGTGCTGCTGGTCGGAGACGGCGGCGTGGCGGTGAGCGTCGTGTCAGGCTCGACGGTGTCGACGGTGAAGGTGTTGGTGTTGGAGTCGACGCTGGTGTTGCCTGCCGGGTCGCTGGCGCGGGCGCGGGCGGTGTGGGCGCCGTTGCCGAGCGGGACCGACGGCGTGAAGCTCCAGTTGCCGCTGCCATCGGCGGTGGCGGTGCCGGCCGCGCTGCCGTCGATGAAGACGGTCAGGGTGGCGCCCGGCTCAGCGCTGCCGGTGATCGGCGGCAGCGGGTTGTTGGTGACGGAGCTGTTGGCCGGGGTGTTGGTCACCGGCGCGGGCGGCGGCGTGGTGTCGATCGTCCAGGCGTAGCTGGCGGGCGAGG
>DASWWB010000824.1:0-2583 GCA_036406115.1 Herpetosiphonaceae bacterium | reverse complement strand
CCTCGATCCCGCAGCGCTGCGGGCCCTCGCCGCCGAGGCGACCGCGCCGCTCGACGCAGCGGCAGACTGACCGCAGCGCCCGGCCGCCGGGCGCCGTCCAGATCGGCGCCGCAGCCGCCAGACAATCCAACCCGCGCCCCGAGCCGTTCGCTGCCGCTGGAAAACAGGCGCGCCGCAGATCAACGACACGGCAGCCAGACGATCGAACCCACGACCCCAGGCGCCGGCGCCGCGCCAATCCGCGTCGACAGCCAACCTAGCCAATCCGCAGCCCGACGCCGCATCAGGCAGGCCGCCCGGCGCTGATGGGCGGTGGTTTGTTGGCGGCGCCCCGGCGGCCTGGCCGGATCCGTCCGCCCGCTGGCGGGACCGGCCCTTGTCCGGCGCGGGGCGGCGCGGCATACTGGCGGCACGAACCAACCGACGCGCTTGATCAGAAAGGTTGCGATGCCGCCCATGCCCGATCTTGACCCGCCCGCCCCGGCCCGCCGGGTGCTCGTCCTGGTGCTGCCGGAGGTCAATCTGCTTGACCTGGCGGGGCCGATGCAAGTGTTCCACACCGCCGCCGCGCTGGGCGCCCCCTACCGGCTGGCCTGCCTCGCCGCCGAGCGGCAGGTAACCAGCGCCCAAGGCCTGCCGCTGGCCGGATTGGCCCCGCTCGGCCCTGCCGGCGCCGGCGATCTCATCCTCATCCCCGGGCTTGACCTGACGCCCTACGCCGCCGGGCTGCGCGCCCTGCCGCCGGAGGTGCCGGCATGGCTGAATCAAGCCTACGACAACGGCGCCCAGCTGGCGGCGATCTGCACCGGCGCCTTCGCCCTGGGCGAGGCCGGGCTGCTCGACGGCCGGCGCTGCACCACCCACTGGTCGGCGGTCGCCGCGCTGCGCGAGCGCTACCCGGCGGCCAGCGTCCAGGACAACGTGCTGTACGTCCACGCCGGCAGAATCACGACCAGCGCCGGCGTGGCGACCGGGATCGATATGGCGCTGGCGCTGGTGGAGCAGGACGCCGGGCCGGCGCTGGCGGCCAGGGTCGCCCGCGAGCTGGTCGTCTACATGCGGCGCGACAGCAGCCAGCCGCAGCAAAGCATCTACGTCCAGTACCGGTCGCATCTGCATCCGGGCGTCCATCGCGCCCAGGAGTTCATGGCCGCCAATCCGTCCGGGCCGCCGGGCCTGGCGGAGATCGCCGCCGCAGCCGGGATGAGCGTCCGCTCGCTGACCAGGGCCTTCCGCGAGGCGACCGGCCTGTCGCCGCTGGCCTACCAGCAGCTGCTGCGCCTGGAAGTGGCGGCCAATCTGCTGCGCGACCGCGGGCTGAGCATCGAGGAGGTCGCCCATCGGATCGGCTTCGCCGACGCCCGCCACTTCCGCCGGCTCTGGAGCCGCCGCTTCGGCGCGCCGCCCTCGGCGGCGAGGGGGCCGCAATGAGCCGCCGAATCTTCCGCGCGCTGGCCGGGCTGCTGGCGGCGCTGGCTCCGATCCTCCTGGGCGGGGCGGCCGGCAGCCTGCGCTCGATGGACATCGCCATGAACGGCGTCGGCCGCCCCGCCGCCGCGCCCGCCGCAGCCCCGGCCTGGGAATTCGATCCCGCCAAGCCGACGGCCGCCATCCTGCTGGGCGACACGCTCAGCGAAATCACCGATGTGCTCGGCCCCTACGCCATGTTCGCCGCCAGCGGGCGCTACAACGTCGCCCTCGCCGCCGCCGACCTGACGCCCCGCACGCTCACCGGCGGCGTCGAGGCGCTGCCCCAGCGCACCTTCGCCCAGCTCGACGGGCTGGCGGGCGGCCCGGCGATCATCGTGGTGCCGGCGATCATGGACATCGCGGCGCCGGCCAACCGCCCGGCGCTGGACTGGCTGCGGCGCCGCGCCGCCGGCGGATCGATCATCTTTTCCTGGTGCACCGGCGCCGAGGTGCTGGCCGCCGCCGGCCTGCTCGACGGCAAGGCCGCCACCGCCCACTGGGCCGACCTGGGCTGGCTGAGCGAGCGCTACCCGGCGGTCAGCTGGCAGCGCGATGTGCGCTATGTCGACGAGGGGTCCATCCTGACCTCGGCCGGCCTGACATCGGGCGTGGACGCCACGCTGCACCTGCTGAGCCGGCTGCACGGCCCGGACCTGGCGCGGCAGGTGGCGCAGGCGATCCGCTACCCGGCGCAATCCTTCGCCGCCGATCCCGCAGCGCCGGCCCATCGCATCGCGCCGGCCGACAGCGTCTATCCGCTCAACGCCGCGTTCTACTGGCCCAAGCGCCGGCTCGGCCTGTGG
This sequence comes from Herpetosiphonaceae bacterium, assembly GCA_036406115.1. GTDB lineage: Bacteria > Chloroflexota > Chloroflexia > Chloroflexales > Herpetosiphonaceae > DASWWB01. Next base: position 310 of record DASWWB010000824.1, on the reverse strand, counting down.
CTGGCGGACGGCGCCGACGAGCTGGCGCTGGCCGCCGTCGTCGACGCGACCTCCGGCTCGATGACCCACGAGATTGTCACGCTGGGGCCGGCGCCGCTGATCCGCACCGCCGGCGGCGCGCTGCTCCTGCCGCGCTGGCATGGCGCCGCGCCGCCGGCAGTCGATCAGCTCGTCGTGGCTGGGGGAGCGCCGCCGGAGCCGGGAATGCTGGCAACGGAGGAAATCATCACGTTGGATGGGGCGCCGGGCGCGCCCTTCGCGGTCGAGGCGGCACTGGAGACCATCGCCGCCGCCCACAACGGCCCCACGG